>JAEZXM010000255.1 GCA_023419875.1 Pseudomonadota bacterium
CTCGTCGAACGCCCGGCGCTGCTGCTCGGCCGCCGCGAGCCGTGACGCCCGCGACTCGTGGAGCTCGGCGTACGGGCCCTCGAGCGTCGCGACGAACGACTCTCCGGCCGCGCGGCCCACCTCCGCCAGCTCGGCGAGGCGCCGCTCCTCCGCCGCGACGCGGAGCGTCGCGTGGGCCGCGACGCCCAGTCCGGCGAGGGCGACGGGCAGGCAGAAGAGGGCGATCCGGGCTCGACGCATGTCCTTGACTGGACGACGAGAGGGCGCAGGATACCCGTCCCCGACGGTCGGGGGCAACGTTTCCACTGAGAGGCAAATGGCGAAGCCCTACGATCCCAAGGACTTCTACTTCCGCCAGGCCAAGAAGCAGGGGCTGCGCGCGAGGTCGGCCTTCAAGATCGAGGAGATCCTCCGCCGGCACCGGCTCCTCGGCCGCGGCGACGCGGTGCTCGACCTCGGCGCCGCCCCGGGCGGCTTTCTGCAGATCCTGGCCGACGATGTCGGCGAGGGCGGGGTGGCGGTCGGCGTGGACCTGGAGCCGATCCGGAACCTGGGCAAGCCATGGGTGAAGACGGCCGTCGTGGATCTCCTGGCCGGGGACGCGATCGACCGCATCCGCGCGCTGCACGGCGGCACCTTCCGGCTGGTGACGAGCGACATGGCGCCGAAGACGATCGGGGTGAAGGTGACCGACGAGGCGCGGTCGCTGGAGCTCGTCCGGATGGCCCTGCAGGTCGCGGAGGCGACGCTGGCGCGCGGCGGAGCGCTCGTGGCCAAGGTGTTCATGGGCGGTGACTTCCCGGCGCTCAAGAAGGAGTTCGCGGAGCGGTTCGCCGAGGTCCACGTGGCGCGCCCGCAGGCGACCCGGGAGCACAGCTTCGAGGTGTACCTGGTCGGGAAAGGGTTCCGCGGCCCCCGCCCCGAGCCCGCGCGCGACCCCGAGAAGCGCACGCGCGGCCCTGGGATCCGCTAATCTACGCGCCTCATGCGCACGCTCCTCGACGAGCTCACGGCCCGCGACTTCTTCTCCGACGCCACGCCCGGCCTGGCCGAGCGTCTCGCCAAGGGCCCGATCACCGGCTACGCCGGCTTCGACCCCACGGCCGACTCGCTCCACGTCGGGAACCTCGTCCCGGTGATGGCGCTCTCCTGGCTGCAGCGGATGGGCGGGACGCCGATCGTGCTCGTCGGCGGCGGCACCGGCATGGTCGGCGATCCGGGCGGCAAGCGGACGGAGCGGCCGCTCCTTTCCCTCGAGCAGATCGACCACAACGTCGCCTGCCAGCGCGCCCAGCTCGAGAAGTTCCTCCGCTTCGAGGGCGAGAACGCCGCGCGCGTCGTGAACAACGCGGACTGGCTCCGGCCGCTCCGCCTCATGGACTTCCTGCGCGACACCGGCAAGCACTTCACCGTGAACTACATGCTGGCCAAGGACTCCGTGAAGAGCCGGATGGAGACCGGGATCTCGTACACCGAGTTCACGTACATGCTGATCCAGGCGTACGACTTCTGGCACCTCTGGAAGACGGCGGGGTGCGAGCTCCAGCTCGGCGGCAGCGACCAGTGGGGGAACATCACCGCCGGGACGGAGCTCATCGCCCGCAAGGAAGACGCGTCCGCGCACGGCCTCGTCCTGCCGCTCATCACCACGGCGAGCGGCGCCAAGTTCGGGAAGAGCGAGGAGGGAGCGATCTACCTCGACCCGCAGAAGACCTCCCCCTACCGCTTCTTCCAGTTCTGGCTGAACAGCGACGACCGCGACGTGGAGCGCTGGTTCCGCTACTTCACCTTCTTCCCCATGGACGAGGTGCGGGCGATCCTCGCCGAGCACCAGCGCGACCCGGGGAAGCGGACCGCTCACCGGCGCCTCGCGGACGAGATGACCGAGCGCGTCCACGGCACGGACGCGCTCCGGAGCGTGGTCGAGGCGAGCGGGATCCTGTTCGGCGGCGGGGACCTGCGCGCGGCGGGAGCGGACGTCTTCGAGGTGCTGGCCCGTGAGATCCCGGCGGCGCGGGCTCCCCGGGCCGAGATCGTCGGAATGGGCGTGCTCGACGCGCTGGTGAAGCCCGGCCTCGCGAGCTCGAAGGGCGACGCCCGCCGCGGCATCCAGGGGAAGGGATTCCTCGTGAACGGCGAGGTGCCCGCGCTCGAGCGGACGCTCGCGGAGCGCGACCTGCTTCACGGTCGGTACGTGATGCTGCAGAAGGGGAAGAAGAGCCACGCGCTGCTGATCGCGGAGTGACCCGTCTTGCCTGAGGCCTGAGGCCCTACAGATCCCCCAGCCGCTCCTGCACCCGCACGATCGACCGCGCCTTCCCCGTCTCGTCGTCCACGTCCACGATCGCGCCCTGGAGCCACACGTCGCGGCGGGCGGGCTCGAACCCTGCGGGGCGCTGGGTGAGGAACCGCTCGAGCACGAGCTCCTTCTTCATCCCGATGACGGAGTCGTGCGGGCCGCACATCCCGGCGTCGGTGAGGAAGGCGGTCCCGCCGGGCAGGATCCGCTCGTCGGCGGTCTGCACGTGGGTGTGGGTGCCGATCACCGCCGAGACCTTCCCGTCGAGGAACCAGGCCAGGGCGGCCTTCTCGCTCGTCGCCTCGCAGTGGACGTCCACGAGGATGGCCCGCGCGCCGGCGGCGCGCAGCGCCTCCACCTCGGCTGCGGCCACGCGGAACGGGTCCTCGAGGTTCTTCATGAACACGCGGCCCTCGAGGTTCAGCACCCCGAGCTTGCGTCCGTCGGGCGTCTCCACGATCGCCCGCCCGCGCCCGGGGGTTCCCTGCGGGTAGTTGGCCGGGCGCAGGAGCGGCGCGTCCGGCCGCTCGAGGAACGACACGATCTCGCGCTTCGCCCAGACGTGGTTTCCGCTGGTGAGCAGGTTCACCTCCGCCTCGAGGAGCTCCTCGACCGTGTCGGTCGTGAGGCCCGCCCCGGCGGCGACGTTCTCGGCGTTGGCGACGACGAGGTCGAGCTCCTCGCGCACGATGAGCTTCGGCACCCGGGCCACCACCGCCTGGCGGCCGGGCTTGCCGAACACGTCTCCGAGGAACAGGACCTTCACGATCGATCACGCGCGAAGGTGAGGGTTCGCGCCTCGGTGACGAGGGCGTCGAGCCGGGCGTCGTGCGGCTCGGAGGGCAGCTCGGGCAGGATCTGAACCTCGAAGGCGAGCCCCACCCGGCTGGCGCGCGGCATCTCCCGGAGCGTCGCGTCGTAGTATCCGCCGCCGCGGCCGAGCCGCAGGCCGTCGAGCGAGAAGCCGATGCCGGGGAGGACAACGCAGTCCACCTCGGCCGGATCCACCGCCGCGATCTCCGCGGGCGGCTGACGGACCCCGAGCGGCCCGCGCGCGAGATCCTGCACCGCGCAGCGCGCGAATTCGAGCCGGCGCGTCCCGGCCACCACGCGCGGCAGGAGCGGCGGCTCCGCCTCGAGGAGCCGCACCAGCTCGAGCGCGTCCACCTCCGTGCCGAGCGGCACGTACACCGCGACGAGCCGGGCGTTCGTGATCGCCGGGAGCTGCCGCGCGCGCTCGGCGATGCGGCGCGAGAGCTCCAAACGCTGGTCGGGGGAGAGGCGCGCCCGCTCCTCGATGAGTGCCGAGCGGAGCGCGCGCTTTCGCTCGGTGGTGCTTCCCTTCTCCACGCTTCCCTTCCTGTTCGTGCGTGTGGCGAGCGCGAGACGTGGGCAAAAAAAGCCCCCCGCGTGAGCCGTGTGGCCCGGTTGCTTGGACCTGTATTTCTACAGGTGGGGCACCCGGTTCACCAGCGTCCGTAGGCTTCTCCCTCGAAGCTGGGAGCTTGCTCATGGACGTGGACGGGCGCTCCGCTTGGCACAAAGTCGGCCCAAACGACGCGGGGCCCAAACACGAACCCGGCAGGGGGCAAGAAGATACGGCGCGGCAAAGACCTAACCCCGCGGAAACACGCGGAGTTTTCACGATTCTGATCCTAGGGAACCACGCCTCCCGTGTCAAGCCGGAGCGCCGGGGCCGAGCGGGTAAGATGCGCTCATGCCGCCGCGGAGACTTGCCTTTCTCCTCCATGCCCTGCAGGACGAGCGGGAGCTCGCGCTCCGCTACCTCCAGATCGCCGCCTTGAACCGCTACGCGACCGGGGAGGGCATCGATGCCGATCCCGACCTGGCGAGCCTGCGTGGCGAACCCGCCTACCAGGCGCTGGTGAAGGCGCGCCTGTGAGCGAGCCCGTGCCCTCGGTCCCGGGCTACGCCGTGGAAGGGCTCCTGGGTCGCGGGGGGATGGCCGAGGTCTTCCGCGCGCGCGCCCTGGCGGGGCCGCAGGCGGGCACCACCGTCGCCCTGAAGCGGCTCCTCCCCGAGCTCGCGCTCGACGCGGAGTACGTGGCGCTCCTGCGGCAGGAGGCGGAGCTCACGCGGCGCCTCCGGCACCCGGCCATCGTCGAGGTGCTCGAGGCGGGGGTGTCGGACGGCGTCCCGTTCATCGCCATGGAGTTCGTGGACGGGCGCAATCTGAAGGAGATCCTCGCCCGGTGCGCCGCGCGCGCGATCCTCCTCCCCGTGGACTTCGCGGCGTACGTCGTCCACGTCGTCGCGCAGGCGCTGGCCCACGCGCACGAGGGGCGAGACGAGAGCGGACGTCTCCTCGGGATCGTCCACAACGACGTCTCGCCCTCCAACGTCTTCATCTCCCGACTCGGCGAGATCAAGCTGGGGGACTTCGGCGTGGCGCGGTTCGTGGCCGGACACCCTCAGGCGGCGGTCGATCCCGGAACGTCCGGCGATGCGGCCGCGGTCCCCTCCGGTCCGGGGGCCTTCGGCAAGGTCCACTATCTCGCGCCCGAGCTCCTCCGGGGCGGACGCCCGACACCGGCGAGCGACCTGTACGCCCTCGGAGCGGTCTTCTTCGAGCTGCTCACGAACCAGAAGGCGTTCCCGGGGCGCGACGTGAACGAGGTCGGGCAGCGTTTGCTCGCCGCCGAGCGGCCCGCACCCTCGTCCTTCCGGCCGGAGGTTCCGGTGGCCCTCGACGCGCTCGTGCTCTCCTGCCTGCAGCTCGATCCCGCCCGGCGGATCGTCTCCGCGAGCCGGTTCGCCGTCGACGTCGCGGCGAGCTACGACGCGGGGGTGGGGACGCCGCTCGCGATCGCGGCGGTGGTGCGAGGGCTGTTCGGATCCGCGGGCTGATCTCCCCGGGGCTCGGGAGCATCACGCGGTGACGTTCACCCGCACCCGCTCCACGAGCGCCGGCACGATCCGGAGCGCCTCCTCGATCTCCGCCGCCGTGGTGCTCCAGCCGACCGAGAAGCGGAGCGTGGCGCGCGCGTCCGCCTCGGAGAGGCCCATCGCCAGGAGGACCGAGGAGGGCGAGGTCGATCCGGAGTGGCAGGCGGCGCCGGCGCTCGCGCAGAGGCCCTCGAGGTCGAGGCCCATGAGCAGCGTCTCTCCGTCCGCGCCGGGGAAGGTGATCGAGCTCGTGTTGGCGAGGCGAGGCGCGCCGGCGCCGTTCACCCACGCGCCCGGCACGGCGGCGAGGAGACCTCCCTCGAGCCGATCGCGGAGCGCGCCCAGCCGCCCCTCCAGCGCCGCTCGCTCGCGCACCGCGGCGCCGAGCGCCGCCGCGAGCCCGGCGATGCCGGGCAGGTTCTCGGT
>JAEZXM010000261.1 GCA_023419875.1 Pseudomonadota bacterium
GCTCGGCGCAGGCCGCCGCCAGCGAGGCGTCGACGGGGGCGCCGGCGGCGTCGCGGGCCCGGAGCGCACGCGAGCGGTGCTGCTCCTCGGCGGCGTTGATGAGCTGGAAGAAGTCGGTGAACGCCTCGGCGAGCAGGCTCAGGTCGTCGAGGTCGAGCGCGGCGATCTGCGCGGCGAGGGCGTCGCGGCCGCCGGGGAGCTTCCCGTGGCGAAGCGCGACCGCGGCCTGGCGGGTCTCCTCCACCCGCTCGAGCGCGCCCGGCCCCCGAAGCTCCGCCAGCGTCTCCCCCAGGTACCGGCCGAGGCGCCGGAACTCCTCGATGAGTGAACTCTCCGCGTCGGGCATGGAGGTTCATTAAGCGCGGGACCGAGCACGGGCCCGAAAAGCAACGGCGCACCAGCTCGTGCCGAGCCCCCGCGCTCACCGGCCCAGCACGCGCGCGAGCACGTCGGGCCGGTCGGTCACGATCCCGTCCGCGCCGAGGGCGAGCAGCGCGCGCATCTCGGCCTCCTCGTCCACGGTCCAGACGTGGACCGGCACACCGAGCCGGTGGAAGTGGTCGAGGACCCCGGCGTCCACGACGACCATCTCGCCGAGCCGGTGGGGCAGGTCGGCGAGGTCATAGCCTCCCGGGCAGCTCTCGCCACCACCGCCGGCGCGCGCGGCGAGCACGTGGCACGTCGCCGCCTGCTGCGGGAGGTAGCGCGCGCAGCGCGGCGCGAGTCCGCCGAGGCGCTCCGCCTGCGCGTCGAAGAACGAGCCGACACAGACGCGATCCTCGGCCCTGGCGGCGACGATCACGTCCACGAGGGCGCGGGCCAGCGCCGGGTCGTCCACCTTCGCGTCGATGTTGAAGCGCATCTCCGGGTAGCGCGCGAACGCCTCCGCGAGCGTCGGGACGGCGATCCCCTTTCCCCGGAACGGAAAGCTCGCGCCACCGTCCGGCGTGAAGCCGCCGCCCGCGTCCAGACCGCGGAGCTCGTCGAGCGTCCGACCCTCGATCGTCCCCGGCGCTCCGAGCAGTCGCGCGGTGTCGTCGTCGTGGAAGATCACGACGGCGCCGTCCCTCGTCAGCCGCACGTCGGTCTCGATCGCATCCGCGCCGAGCTCCCGGGCGCGATCGAAGGCGGCGAAGGTGTTCTCGGGGGCGAGCAGGCTGCCGCCGCGGTGGGCGACGAGCCAGGGAGACTTGCGAGCGAAGTAAGGTTTCACGGGGAGATCCTGCCTCGGAGACGCGCTCGGGGGAACTCCGCGACCAAACCCCGCGCGGGATCCCTACCTTCCCCCCGTGCGCTACCACGTCCTCGCGACCGACTACGACGGCACCCTCGCCCACCACGGATCCGTGACCGAGGAGACCGCACGGGCGATCGAGCGGCTCCGTGAGACCGGCCGCCGGACCGTGCTCGTCACCGGGCGGATCCTCTCGGACCTCGCCCGGGTCTTCGGCCGGTTCGATCTCTTCGACCTCGTCGTCGCCGAGAACGGGGCGGTCCTCTTCGACCCCGCCCGGAACGTCGAGCGCCCGCTCGCCGAGCCCCCGCCCGAGCGCCTGCGCCGCCTCCTCGGGGAACATGGGGTGCCGTTCGATCTCGGCCGCGCCATCCTGGCGACCTGGGAACCGCACCAGAACACGGTGCTCGAGGCCATCCGCGAGCTCGGGCTCGAGCACGCGGTCATCTTCAACAAGGGCGCGGTGATGGTGCTCCCGCAGGGGGTGAACAAGGCCAGCGGGCTCGCCGCCGCCCTCGCCGAGCTGGGGCTCACCGCCCATGAGGTCGCGGCGGTCGGCGATGCCGAGAACGACCACGCCCTCCTCGCGGCCGCGGAGTGCGGCGTGGCCGTGGCGAACGCCGTGCCGTCACTGAAGGAGCAGGCCGACCTCGTCACCGCCGGCTCCTGGGGCGACGGGGTGCGGGAGCTCGCGGACCGGCTCGTGCGCGAGGACCTCGCGGACGTCGACGCTCCCCGGCGCGACGTGCCGCTCGGGGAGACGGCCGCCGGGACGATCGCCTTCCGGCCCGCGCGGGATCGGGTGCTCTTCGCGGGCGGCTCGGGGAGCGGGAAGACCACCGCCGCGAGCGGGCTCGTCGAGCGGCTCCTCGAACGCGAGTACCAGCTCTGCGTCATCGACCCGGAGGGCGACTACGAGGGGTTCGCGGGGCTCACCAGCGTGGGGGCGGCGGGGCGGGCTCCGACCGCCGAGGAGGTGATCGCGCTGCTCGCGGACCCCGCGGTGTCGCCGTCCGTGAACTTGCTCGGGGTGAAGGTCGCGGACCGACCGTCGTGGTTCGCGGCCCTCTTGCCGCGGCTGCAGGAGCTCCGGGGCCGCACCGGACGGCCGCACCTGTGGGTGGCCGACGAGGCGCACCACCTCTTCCCGCGCGACTGGCAGGCGGCGCCGTCCTCCTGGCCGGCGGACCCGGGGGCGGCCCTCTTCGTGACGCTCTCGCCGGACCGGCTCGCGCCCGTACTCCTCCGGTCTCTGACCGGACTCGTCACGATGGGTGACGAGGCGCAGGAGGGCCTCGCGCGCTTCCTCGAGACGGCGGGCCTCGCCGCGATCCCGGCGCCGGCGTTCACCGACAGCGAGGCCGTCTCCTGGTGGCGGCGCCGCCCCGGCGAGGCAGTCGCCATCCGGGTCGAGCCCCCCAGGACCGCGCACCACCGGCACCTCCGGAAGTACGCGCACGGCGACGTGCGGGAGAAGGCGTTCCGCTTCCGCGGCCGCGACGGACGGCTCGATCTCCGCGCCCAAAATCTGGAACTGTTCCTCCAGCTGGCGGAGGGCGTCGACGAGGACACCTGGCGCTTCCACCTCGAGCAGGGCGACTACGAGCGCTGGCTCCTCGAGGCGATCAAGGACCCGGAGGCCGCGCGCGAGGTGGAGGCGATCCGGCGGAGCCCCGCATCCGCCGACGAGAGCCGGCGGCGGGTGCGGGAGATCCTGGAGCAGCGATACATGCTGTAGGGTCCAGGCCTCACCCGCCGTCCACCACCTGCGTCGCGGGCAGCGCGGTCTTCCCGAGGAGCGCCCGCCCGCGGGTCGCGATCACCTTCTTGTAGAAGGCGAACGAGTCCTTCGGGATCCGCCGCTGGGTCGCGTAGTCCGTCCAGACGAGGCCGAACCGCTCCTTGTAGCCCTCGGCCCACTCGAAGTTGTCCATGAGCGACCAGTGGAAGTACCCGTCCACCGGCACGCCGTCGCGGCGCGCCCGCGCGAGCTCGAGGAGCACACGGTGGAGGTAGTCCACCCGCCCCGGGTCGTGGACCCGGCCGTCGAGCGAGATCCACTCGCGGGTCGAGACGCCGTTCTCGGTGATGTGGATCGGGAGGCCCGTCCGCTCGTGGTAGAAGCGCGGCCCCCAGTACGCCACCTGCGGGAGGATGCGCTGCCACTCCACCGCCGAGCGCGGGTATCCGATGGGGAGCGGGACCTCCTCCGGCCGGCCGTCCGCCCCGGCCCGCCAGAGCGACCCCGTGTAGATGTTCAAGCCGAGCCAGTCGAGGGGCTGCTTCATCGAGGCGAGGTCGGCCTCCCATCCCTCCGGCATGTCCGCGCGATAGAGGGCGAGGCCGTCCTCGGGGTAGCGTCCCTCGAGCACGGGATCGCTCCACCATGCCGTCGGCCAGAGCTCGCCCTCATCGATCCGGAACAGGACCTGCCGGGCCGCCTCCACGTCCGCGGCGGCGTCCGTGGCCGGGCACGGCGGCGCGATGTTGAGCGACCAGCCGACCCTGGCGCCGGGCCCCTCCGCGCGCAGCGTCTGCACCGCGCGTGCGTGGGCGCGAAGAACGTTGTGGGCAGCGAGGAGCTGCTCGCGCCTCGAGCGGTGCTCGCCGGGCGCATGCTTCCCCACGTCGAGACCGAAGACGACGAAGACCGCCGGCTCGTTGAGCGTCCCCCAGAGCTTCACCCGGTCTCCGAGCCGCCGCGCGACGGTCGCCGCGTAGTCGGCGAACCAGCCCGCCACGTCGCGGTTCAGCCAGCCGCCCCGCGCGTGCAGCGCGACCGGGAGATCCCAGTGGTAGAGCGTGCAGCTCGGCGCGATCCGGGCGCGGAGCAGGTCGTCCACGAGCCGGTCGTAGAAGTCGAGCCCCTTCTCGTTCGGCGCGCCCGTGCCCTCGGGGAGCACGCGCGGCCACGAGACGCTGAACCGGTAGGCGGAGAGCCCCAGCCTCCGCATCAGCGCCACGTCCTCGCGGTGCCGGTGGTAGTGGTCGCACGCCACCGTGCCGGTGTCGCCGTCCACCGTCGCGCCCGGCCGCTCCGAGAACGCGTCCCAGATCGATCGCCCGCGCCCGTCCTCCGAGACTGCGCCCTCGATCTGGTACGCCGCCGTGGCCGCGCCCCAGAGGAAGCCGTCGGGAAAGGGCGCGCCCGCCCCGCGCTGCCGTCGCGGGGCGGCCTTCCGGGCGCGCGTGCGGCTCCGGGCAACGTTCGGTGTCGTCCTTCGCTGGGCTCGTGTCATCGATTCGGGTTGTAGCATCTGCGGGGCGTCACCCGCTTGCTGTTCTCTTCGGCCCGGCTTCCGAATACCTTCCCCCACAATGCTCCGGACCACTTGGCTCCATGACGGCTGGGAGCTCGCCGCCGGACGATGGCTCGTCCCTCCGGGAAGGCTCGGCACGAGCACGCTCGAGTCGCTGCCCGCCCGCGTGCCCGGCCACGTCCACCTGGACCTCCAGCGGCACCACGTGATCGCCGATCCGTTCCGCGGCCTTCACGAGCTCGGGGTGCAGTGGGTGGACGAGGAAGACTGGATCTACCGGGCCACGTTCTCCCACACGCCGGATCCCGCCCTGCCCCGCCGCGTCCTCCGCTTCGACGGGCTCGACACCCTGGCCACCGTCTTCCTGAACGGCGCGGACGTCGCCCGGCACGAGAACATGTTCGTTCCGCTGGAGATCGACGTCACGGACCTCCTGCAACCGGTCAACGAGCTGCGCGTCGAGCTCGCCTCCGCGCTGCGGATCGGGAGGGAGCGGCGCGCGAGGTACCTCGAGCGGGAGGGGCTTCCGCCCGCGACGCTCCGCTTCGAAGAGCAGGCCTTCGTCCGGAAGGCGCAGTACATGTTCGGCTGGGACTGGGGACCGCGGCTCGTGTCGGCCGGGATCTGGGGGCCGGTTGCGCTCGTCGAGCACGCGGGGCGGATCATCGACGTGCGCTGTCGCCAGGAGCACCTGCCGGGCGGAGACGTCGAGCTCACCGTCTCCTCGAAGCGCGAGGAGGCGGGCGAGCCGCTCGAGGCCCTTCACTTCCTCGAGGGCCGCGAGGCGCCGCTCCGGGACGGCGAGCCGCTCGTCCTCTCCCGGCCGGAGCGCTGGTTCCCTGCCGGACTCGGGCCGCAGCGGCTCCACCTCGTCGAGACGTTCCTCGTGCCCGAGGGGACGTCCACGCGCGCGGAGGCGGAGGAGCGCGCCCGGGATCGCCGGCGGACGCGGATCGGCTTCCGGACCGTGGAGCTCAGGCAGGAGCCCGACGCGGCCGGCGCATCGTTCGAGCTCGCCGTGAACGGGCGTCCGATCTGGTGCGTCGGCGCGAACTGGATCCCGGACCACTCGTTCCCGTCCGCGACCGACCCGCGGCGGCTGCGGGCGCAGCTCCTCCGCGCCCGGGCGATGAACATGAACATGCTCCGCGTCTGGGGCGGGGGGCTGTACGAGAGCGACGCGTTCTACGACGCCTGCGACGAGCTCGGCCTGCTCGTGTGGCAGGACTTCGCCTACGCGTGCAGCTACTACCCCGACGACGAGGCGGCGCTCGAGGCCGCGCGGGCCGAGGGGGCGGCGGCCGTGCGGCGCCTCCGGAGCCACCCGAGCCTCGCGCTCTGGTGCGGTAACAACGAGAACCAGGTCATGTTCCAGGACGGGTGGGAGGACCCGGCCCGCCACCCGCCGCGGCTCCACGGCGCGGCGATCTACGATCGCGTGCTCCCCGAGATCGTGGCCGAGGAAGACGGGGAGCGGCCGTACGTGCCGGGCTCGCCCTTCGGCGGCGAACGGGTGAACGCGGGCGGCGCGGGCGATCAGCACTGCTGGGACGTGTGGCACGGCCGGGGCGACTGGGCCTTCTACCCGGAGTCGACCGCCCGGTTCTGCTCCGAGTTCGGGTTCGCCTCCGCGCCCGGGCACGCCGCCCTCCGCCGGATGTTCGCGGGCGGCGAGCGCGACCCGCTGCGCCTGCCGGTGGACGACCGCGTCGCCCGCTGGCACGACAAGACGGCGAAGGCGTTCGAGACCTTCCGCGGCATGGTGGAGCTCCACTACCCGGCCGCACGCGACCTCGAGGAGTGGAGCTACTACACCCAGCTCAACCAGCGCGACGCCCTCCGCCACGGCATCGAGCACTGGCGCCGCTCCCCGCTCTGCCGCGGGACGCTCGTCTGGCAGCTCAACGACTGCTGGCCGGTGCAGAGCTGGTCGGTGGTGGACGTCCAGGGCCAGGAGAAGTGCGCCGGGCAGGAGCTCCGGCGGCTCTACGCCCCCGTGCTCGCGTCGCTCGAGCGGGCGGGCGGGGCGATGCACCTCTGGGTGCAGCTCGACAACGCCCCGGCGCCGGTGCGCGGGCCCGCGCGGCTCGAGGCGCGCTCGACGCAGTACGGGGCGGTGATGGCAGCGTGGGAGGAGGAGGTCGAGATCACGCCCGGCGAGCGGCGGATGGTGCTCGAGGTGGAGACCGGCGTCTTCGACCCGGCCACCACGATCGTGTTCGCGACGTTCGCCGGCACGCGGACGTTCCGCCTCCTCGCGGAGCCGAAGGACGCGCGGCTCCCCGCGGCGGCGATCTCCGCGCGCCTCGCCGGCGATCGCCTCCTCCTCCGGACCGACGCTCCGGTCGTGGACCTCTTCCTCTTCGACGACGGCGGCGGCCTGGCGCTCCTCGAGAACTGGCTCACCCTGCCCGAGGCGGGCGAGGCCGCGCTGCCGGCGTCGGGGACGCTGCGGGGAACCCTCACCGCCCGGAGCCTCGCGGGGAGGCATCCGGTGCGGTGGGGGTGAGGCGAGCTCGTCCACGAGGTCCGCGCGGCCGGCGGACGAGGTGCGCCCGCCCGCGGTCCGGGCGGGTCACTTCGCGGCGGCACCCTTCGCGTACACGAGGTGCACGATCGACCGCGCCGGGAGCGTCACCTCGGCGCCCACCGGGAGCTTCGCCATCGGCTCCTCGGCCTTCACGAGCGCGTCGTCGACGTACTCGGCCTCGCGCAGCGTGAAGCCGGCGACCGCGACCGGGAGCTTCTTCGCGGCCGTCGCCCTGTTCGAGAGGATCACGTCGAGGCGTTCGCCGTTCGTCGCGGCGTGCGCCCAGACGTCGTCGTCGCCGGTGGTGGCCGCGACGAGGTTCCCCGAGAGGTCCGCGAGCATCCGGAAGCCCCAGTACGTCGGCCGCCGGACGCCGGCCTGATCCAGGAGGCCGTGGCCGCCGGTGGCGTGGAGCGCGAAGTAGTGCGCCGAGGTGACGCCCTGTTCGTTGAACCGGAGGGCCATCTCGAGCGCCCACATCGCCGCCGGCATGTCGGTGAGGTGGTTCATCCGCGAGGTGAACCAGGAGAGACCGTACTCGGTGATCCCGAGCTCGACCGCCCGCGTGTAGCCCTTCGGGTTCGAGGTCTTGTCCTTCCAGAGCCTCGAGAAGGCCTCGATCGTCTGGTCCGCCTCGTTCACCGATGCGAACGCCACCTCGTCGGAGGCCTGCCCGTCGGTCGGGTAGATGTGCCAGGTGAGGACGTCCACGACGTCGCCGCAGCTCTTCACGAAGGCCGCGAGGAAGTCGTCCCGCGGGCCCTTCGCGCCGGAGACGGCGGGCCCGGCGATCTTGGCCGTGGGATCGACCGCCTTGATCGCGGCCGCCTGCGCCCGGAACACGTCGCAGTACTTCTCCGGCGTCCAGCTCTTGTCGCCGCGGGTGATCGAGAACAGGTCGGGCTCGTTGCCGATCTCCCAGTAGCGGACCTTGATCCCCCTCGCCTTGGCCATGCGCACGTTCTCGGCGGCGTCCTCGGGCCGGTTCTTGGCCGGGTCCTTCGACATCCCGCCCCCGAACACGCGGGTCTGGATCACCGTGGGCGGGTTCCCGACCATGCTGAGGTTCGATTGGAAGGCGGCGAGCGCCGCGTCGTTCATGTCATTCTCGTCGCCGACGTTCCCGCCCGGAAACCGGAGCTCGGCCGGCTTCACCGCCTGGAAGTCCTCGAGGAACTCGACGATCGCCATCCAGTTCCCGAAGTTGAACCCGGAGAGCACCGCGGGTCTCACCGGGGCGAGGACCTTCCCCGTGTCCACGAGGAGGCCGCGTCCGGCCGGACGCGCCGGCGCCTTCGGAGCCTCCGCCTGCGGCGCGGGTGCCTTCGGAGCCTCGGCCTTCGGGGCGGGCTTGGAGGTGACGCAGGCCGCGACCAGCAGGGCGACGGCGGCAGGGAGGGACCAGCGCAGGGTGCGGGAGACGATCATCGGAGTGCCTCGGGGGTCGCCAGGATGTTCTTCTCGTCAGCGGTCCAGCTCACCGCGGACGAACCGTCCATACCATTCACCACTCGCCTTGACCACCCGGGGACCGCCGGGCTCGGCCATGCGGACGATGCCAAAACGATTGCGGTATCCCTCCGCCCACTCGAAGTTGTCGACGAGGGTCCAGACCAGGTAGCCCTCGAGCGGAACGCCCTCGCGCAGCGCATCGCGACAGGCGGCGAGGTGGGCTTCCAGATAGCTGCGGCGCTCCTCGTCATCGACGCGATCGCCGGGCCCGGGGACGTCGTCGTACGCGGCGCCGTTCTCGGTGACGACGAGCGCCTTCGGCTTCCAGTCGCGGTGGATGCGGACCAGGACCTCGCGCAGCGCGTCCGGGTAGACCTCCCAGCCGATCGAGGTGTGGGGCTCGTCGGTGCGGATGAACGCGGCCTCGGCCGGCCCGTGGCCGGGCGCGTGCGCGACGACGTGGCGGTTGTAGAAGTTGACGCCTATCCAGTCGAGTGGCTGGGCGATGGTGTCGAGGTCCCCCGGCAGGACCGCCGCCTTCAATCCCGCGCCCGCTTCCATCTGGAGTTCCTGCGGGTAGCCGTGACCGAAGATGGGATCGTGGAAGAGGCGGTTCCGGATGGCGTCCATCCGCCGGGCCGCCGCCTGGTCCTCGGGCCGGTCGCTCGCCGCGTGGATGGGTGCGGGGTTGTTCACGATCCCGAGCCGCGCACCCGGCAGCGCGCTGCGGACCGCCTGCATCGAGAGCCCGTGCGAGAGCAGCAGGTGGTGGACCACCACCTTCGCCGCCTCCAGATCTCGGAGCCCGGGCGCGTGCATCCCCCAGGCGTGGCCGAGGAACGCGGCGCAGAACGGCTCGTTGTGCGTCGCCCAGGTCGCCACCCGGTCGCCGAGCCGCGCCGCCACCGCCCGCGCGTAATCGGCCATCGCGTACGCCGTCTCCCGCCTTTGCCAGCCGCCCTCGTCCTCGAGCGCCTGCGGGAGGTCCCAGTGGTAGAGCGTCACGTGTGCCGAGATCCCGCGGGCGAGCAGGCCGTCCACGAGCCGGTCGTAGAAATCGAGGCCCTTGGCGTTCACCGCGCCGCGGCCCTCAGGGACGACGCGTGGCCACGCAACGCTGAACCGGTACGCGCCGAGGCCGAGCGCGCGCATGAGGTCGAGGTCCGCTTCCCAGCGGTGGTAGTGGTCGCAGGCGACGTCGCCGGTGTCGCCGTTCTTCACCTTGCCGGGCGTATGGCTGAAGGTGTCCCAGATCGAGGGGCGGCGGCCGTCCTCGGCCACGGCGCCCTCGACCTGGTAGCTCGCGGTGGAGGTGCCGAAGAAGAAACCGGCGGGGAAGTCGGAGCGCCGCACGGCGGGGCGCTTGGCGGCGGGGGCAACGTTCGGCATCTCTTTGTCTGCTCCAGTGGGAGTCGGGGTCTCGTGACGTTCGGCGCAGCGAACACGGTTTCGTCCCGGCGCGCAACCCCTCAAATTCACGACAGAAAGTACCTTCGATCGCGAACGAACCCTCGAACGATCTCCGGGCGTCATCCGCCGGAGAACACGGACGAATGTCTTCTCGACCCGAGGAGTCGAACGAAGCCGACGCCCGGGCGCGGGCTCGTTCCTGGGCTGCCGCGGCCGCGGAGGAGTTATGAAAGCCGGGATGCGCACGCAGCTCAAAGGGGCGGCCGCCCGACGGGAGCTTCTCCCGGGGACCTCGCCCGAGCTCCTCAAGGAGCTCCACCTCCTCACGCGCTCGGGCGACCTCAACGCCGACAGCCTGCGGAAGCTGAAGCAGGTGAACCACCTCGCCGGCCTCCTCGCGCCGGCGGTGGACGACGTCCTCGCGCGCTTCGGCGAGCCGGTGCTCGTCGATTGCGGAGCGGGCAAGAGCTACCTCGGGTTCATCCTGTACGAGCTGTTCCTCCGGGGCGCGGGCAAGGGCACGCTCCTCGCGCTCGAGTCGCGGCCCGAGCTCGCGGCCGCCGGCGGCGCGCGCGCGAAGCGGCTCGGGTTCGAGCGCCTCCGCTACCTCGCCTCGCCCATCGCCGACGCGCCCGTCCCGCCGCGCGTCCACCTCGTCACCGCGCTCCACGCCTGCGACACCGCCACCGACGACGCGCTCCTGCTCGCGATTCGCCGCGGCGCGGACCACGTCGCGGTCGTGCCCTGCTGCCAGGCGGAGGTCGCGCGCCAGCTCGAGGCCGCCGCGGCGGCGGATCCGCTCGTGGCCCCGCTCTTCGAGCACCCGTGGCACCGCCGCGAGTTCGCCTCCCACCTCACCAACGTCGTCCGCGCGCTCGTCCTCGAGGCGCATGGCTACCGGGTGACGGTCACGGAGCTCACCGGGTGGGAGCACTCCGTGAAGAACGAGCTCATCCTGGGCAAGAAGGTCCGCGCCGGCTCGGCCGCGGCCCGGGAGAAGCTCGCGCGCCTCCTCGGCGCGACGGGCGCGCGGCCGAAGCTCGTGCGGGAGCTCGCGGCCGGATCAGAGGGGCGTCAGGTGGAACACGCGGATCACCCATTGCAGGAACCCGGTGGTCATCGCCGGGAGGTAGGTGATCGCGAGAACGCCGGCGCTCATGATGAGCAGGAAGGGTAGCGTCTTCCGGTAGACCCACGGCAGCGGCTTCTGGAAGCGCGCGGCCGAGAGGAAGAGGTTCAGGCCCATCGGCGGGAAGAGGAAGCCGAGCTCCAGGTTCGCCAGGAACACGATCCCGAGGTGGAGGGGGTCGATCCCGTAGTGCGCCCCGAGCGCCGCCACGAGCGGGGCGATCACCACGATGGCGGAGTACATCTCGAGCACGCTCCCCACGACCAGGAGCACCGCGTTGAGCAGGAGCAGGAACAGCGCGGGCGACGGGACCGCCTCCGTCATCCAGCCCACGAGCCGGGTCGGGATCTCCTCCAGGATGAACCACTCGTTGAGCGCGTAGGCGCTCCCCATGAGGATGAGCACGCTGCCCACCAGGCCCGCCGCGTGCACCATCACCCGCGGGAGATCGCGGAGCGGGTGGATCGAGCGGTAGACGGCGAGCTCGACCGCGAGCGAGTAGGCTGCGCCCAGCGCCGCCGCCTCGACCGGCGTCGCCCAGCCGAGCGCCATGGTGACGACGACGATCGTGGGCAGGCCGAGATCCCACTTCGCCTCCCAGAGCCCGCGCGCCGCCTCCCCGAGGTGGAAGGGCTCGCGCCGCGCGCCGGACCGATACCCGACCCACACGCCGTACGCCGCCACCAGGCCGATCATGAGCAGGCCGGGGAGGAACCCGGCGATGAACAGGTGGAAGACGGGGGCCTCGGCGATCACCGCGTAGAGGATCACGGGGAGCGACGGCGGGAACAGGAGCCCGAGCGAGCCGGACCCGGTGACGACGCCGACCGAGAAGTCCTCCGGGTATCCCTCCTCGCGCAGCGCGGGCAGGATCAGGCCGCCCAGCGCGAGGATCGTCACCCCGGAAGCGCCGGTGAAGGTGGTGAAGACCGCGCAGACGACCGTCG
Organism: Pseudomonadota bacterium; assembly: GCA_023419875.1. GTDB lineage: Bacteria > Myxococcota > Myxococcia > Myxococcales > Anaeromyxobacteraceae > Anaeromyxobacter. The sequence goes on from JAEZXM010000261.1 coordinate 11,963, forward strand.
CCATGATCGCGACGCCGCCCGGCATCCAGCCGAAGAGCCCCTTGTACGCGCGCACCAGCCGCCGCGCCGCGCCGCCCTCGGCGAGGATGTACCCCGCGGCCGTGAGGAGCGGGATCGCGGGCAGCGAGGCGTGGGTCGAGAGGCCGTAGATCGCGTTGGGGACGGACCCGAGCGGCGTCCCGTCCTGGAAGAACAGGACCATGGTGACGCCGGCCATCACCACGAACACCGGGGCGCCGAGGACGAAGGCGGCGAGGACGAGGGCGAGGAGGAGCGTGACGGCGACCGGTCCCGGCGTCACCTTGGCGAGGAGGAAGACCGCGGCCGCGACGCCGAGGGCGGCCGCCCGCAGCGCGAGCCGGGGCGGACCGCCCGTGTCGGCGCGCCAGGCGAACCGGAGCGTCATGATCGCGAAGCCGACCGGCATCACCAGCTCGCTCCAGGCGGTTCGGATCCCGAACGCCACCTCGCCGAGGTTGTTCCACTGCGAGCGGACGAACTGGACCGAGGCCCAGGTGAGGAGCGCGCAGGCGCCGGCCGACACCGCGTGCGTGAAGAACCCCGCCGCCTGCCGGCGCCAGCCGGGCCGGATCACGTCGAGCGTGGAGAGCGAGAGGTGCCGTCCGGTGAGCGTGACGAGCACCGCGCCCACGAAGCCGATCCAGAGGGTGATGTTGCGAGCGAGCGGCTGGGCCTCGAGGAGCTGCCGCCCCGTGAGCCGAGCCGTCAGCGCCGACGCCGCCGGCAGCGCGATCAAGGCGAGGAGGAGCAGCGTGACGAGCGCCCGCTCCGGCCACGTGCCCTGCCGCAAGCCGTCGCCCGAGCCGGGGTTCTGGGTGGGGGAGGTCGTCACGCGAAAACCGGATTGACCACTTCCGGAGAGGCTCCTACTAATAGCACGAACCGGGGGTTGATGCCTCGTGCACGCCCGAGCCCGCCTCGCCCTTCTTCCACTCGCCGTCATGGTGCTCGCCGGCTGCAGGACAGCGGCGCTGAACCTCGTCGCGGACGCCGTGGCGGAGAGCGGCGACGGCTATGCGACCGACGAGGATCCCGAGCTCGTCGCCCAGGCGGCGCCCTTCGGGCTCAAGACCATGGAGGGGCTCCTCCAGGAGAACCCGAAGCACGAAGGGCTGCTCACCTCGCTCACCAGCGGCTTCACGAGCTACGCCTACGCGTTCGTCCTCGCCGAGGCCGACCTCGCCGACCTCGACGGCAAGCTGGACGCATCGCGCGGCGGGCGGGAGCGGGCGAAGAGGCTCTTCCTGCGCGCCCGCGACTACGGCCTGCGCGGGCTCGAGCTGCGCCACCCCGGGCTGAAGGACGCTCTGCTCTCGGCCCGCGACCTCCCGAAGGCCCTCTCCGGCGCGAAGAAGGCCGACGTCCCCCTGCTCTACTGGACGGCCTCCGCGTGGGCGCTCGCCGTCTCCTCGGGAAAGAACGACATGGGGCTCGTGGCGCAGCTCCCATCGGCCGTGGCCATGATGGAGCGTGCGCTGGCGCTCGACGAGTCGTGGGGCGAGGGGTCGATCCACGAGTTCTTCGTCTCGTATGAATCCACCCGGACCGCGGCCGAGGGCGGCGGGCCGGAGAAGGCCCGGAAGCACCTCGAGCGCGCGCTCGAGCTGTCGAAGGGCCAGAAGCTCGGGCCCCGCGTGGCCTTCGCCGAGGGCGTCCTCGTGCAGGCGCAGGATCGCGTCCGCTTCACGCGGATGCTCGAGGAGGTGCTTCGCGCCGACCTCGCCGCGGCGCCGCGCTTCCGCCTCGCCAACACCCTCGCGCAGCGGCGCGCCCGCGCGCTCCTCGCCCATCGCGACGATCTGTTCCTCTGAGCCACCTTTCACCACCGGAGCTCTCGTGAAGAAGACTCTTCTCGCCGGCCTCCTTGCCGCGCTCGCCACCCCCGCCGCCGCCCAGGTGACGATCAAGCTCGGGACGCTCGCCCCCCAGGGCTCCTCCTGGCACGAGCTCCTGAAGGAGCTCGGGCAGCGCTGGGAGCAGGAGTCCGGCGGCAAGGTGAAGCTCCGCATCTACGCCGGCGGCACGCAGGGGAGCGAAGGCGACATGGTGCGGAAGATGGCCGTGGGCCAGCTCCAGGCGGCGGCCATCTCCAACATCGGCATGCACGACGTGGTGGCCGAGCCGCAGGCGCTCACCGTTCCCTTCCTGTTCCAGAGCGAGGAACAGATGAAGTGCGCCTTCGACAAGGTGCAGCCGCGCATCGAGCAGGTCCTCGCGAAGAGCGGCTACGTCGCCGTCCAGTGGAGCACGGTCGGCGCCGTGCACCTGTACTGCAACGAGCCGCGCCGCAGCCCAGCGGAGATGGGCAAGTCCAGGGTGTGGGTCTGGGAAGGCGATCCCAAGAGCGTCGAGGCCTTCCGCCTCGCGGGCCTCTCGCCGGTGGTCCTCTCCTCCGCCGACCTCGTCCCGTCGATCCAGACCGGGATGATCGACTGTGTCCCGAACGTGCCGCTCTACATGCTCACCACGCGCCTGTTCGAGCGGGCCCCGCACATGATGGACAACCCCTGGGCCTACATGATCGGCGCGACGCTCGTGCGGAAGGAGACCTGGGAGAAGATCCCGGCCGACCTCCGCCCCAAGCTCGTCGCGATCGCCAAGGAGCTCGGGGACCGGATCGACGCCGAGGTGAAGCGGCTCAACCAGGACGCGGTCTCGGCCATGCAGAAGCAGGGGCTGAAGCTCGTCCCCGGCGACGTCCCCGCCTGGCGCACCGCCATGGACAAGGCCCTGCCGGTCGTCCGTGGCGGCATCGTGCCGGCCGCGTTCTACGACCAGGTGGTGAAGGCGCGGGAGGCGTGCAAGGCGGAGGCGAAGTAGGGATCCGCCCGGACCGTTCACCCGGCCTGCTGCGTTGCGGGAGCGAGCGCCAGCGGGGCGAGCGGCGCCGCCGCCGGCCCGCCGAGGAAGGCGCCGAGATCGCGCCGCAGGGCGGAGCAGAAGAAGAGGAGCGTGAGGTGGCCTCGCGGGTAGACGCGGAGGTCGGCGCTCCACGCGCGGGCCAGCTCCGTGGCGGCGGCGGTGAGGGCGATTCCGTCGGCGACCCCCACGGCCACGAACACGCGGCCCGCGCGCGCCGGCCGCGCGTGCGCGCGGAACGGCCAGAGCATGGCCGACAGCTCCTCCGGCGGTGGGCCCATGCCCGCGCGCAGGCACCGCCCGAGGAGGCGCCTTCCGATCCGCGTCTCCGAGGCGACCGCGTGCAGATCGGCCGGCGGGGCGATCACCGCCACGCGGGCCGGCGCCTCGTCGGCGGTCGCCGCGAGCGCCGCCCCGAGGCCGCCGAGCGAGAGCCCCACGAGCGCAACCTCTCCGCCCCGGCCGCGGGCCAGCGCGAGGAGCAGCCGGATCTCGAGCACGAGCTGCTCCATCCCGAGGCGCAGCGCCGGCACGTCCGGGGTCACGAACGCCTCGCCGCTGCGCACGCCCGGCGGGGACCGATGGAGGTGGCGCGGGGGGATGAGCGTCCAGACCTCGTGCCCGGTGCGCGCCACCGCTGCGGTCCAGCCGGAGAGGAGCGAGAGGCGCGGCACCTTCCAGGGCGGCACGAGGATGGCCGTCCCGCGCCGTTCCCCCACGGCCGGCGTCACCTCGATGCGCAGGACGTCGTCTCCGGGCGCCGGACGCGGAGAGGGCGCCTCCCAGGCGCCCGGCCCGTCCGGCGCCCGGGGCAGGGGCGGGAGCGGGCCGAAGCAATCGAGGGGTTCGCGGGCGGCGGCGACGAACGGGATCGGTGTACGTCGGCGAAGGTCCTCGCTCCACATCGCCAGCGAGTCGACCGCGCCGTGCAGGCGGGGCATCCACATCTCGCGCGAAGAATGCGAACCCTCGCCGCGCCCGTCGCCTCTCCGCGAGGGTCAGCATTCGCTTCGCGCGCACGCTGTGAAGACGTTCGCTCCCGCGGTCCGGATCCCGAGCGCGCGGGAGCTTCAGTGGGAGAGCGTCGCGCTCGAGGGCTCGAGCAGCCCGCGGAGCGCGCCGATGAGCCGATCCACGCCGATCGGCTTCGAGAGCACGGCCTCGGCGCCCAGGGATCGCAGGCTCGGGCTGTCCGGCGGGAAGCTCGCGGACAGGACCACCGTCGGGATGGACGCCAGGGCCGGGTTCCTCCGCTGCGCCTCCCGGAAGGCCCAGCCGTCCATCACCGGCATGACGAGGTCGAGGACGATCAGATCCGGATGGTTCGCCGCGAGCCGTTCCAGCGCCTCCCGGCCGTTGGCCGCTCCCGCGACGTCGTAGCCTTCGTCGGTGAGGACCTCGGCGAGCGCCTCACGCAGGGCGCGATCGTCCTCGACCAGCAGGATGGAGGGGGAGCGCATGGTTGCCCCGGAGATAGGCACGAGGGTTACGGCGCGGAAGGGCGCCGGACCCAACCGGGATGTGGGCCCATCTCCGGAATTGCCGCCGACCCGTGGGGATCGCGCCGCCGAGCTGCGTGGGACCCGCATCGTGCCCGCGCGTTCCGTTGACAGCCCTTCTCATCCGTAGAACAAACCCGAGGGCTCTCTCCCGCTGCACGGCCCTCGACGAATGGCGAACGAGAACGAAGCAGTGAGCGCGCCCAGCGCCGTCCACGGCAGGGCGGCGCCTCCGCGCGTCGCGCTGCCGGATCGGGGCGTGGTGCTCGGGCTCCGCTGGAGCGGCATCGAGGGGGCCGGCAACCAGATCCTGGCGGCGAAGCTGGAGTGCGAGCCCGAGCGCGCGCGGCTCACCAGGCTCTGGCGGCCCTTCACGGACGCGCCCGGACGCCGGGACATCCCCGCCCGGTTCGCGAGCTGGCTCGCGGAGGAGTCGCGCTGGGCCGAGGGGCGGCTCGTCGTCGGCCTCGACTTCGCGCTCTCCCTCGCCGAGACCCACCTCCGCCAGCTCGGCCTGCTGCGTCAGGCGCTCCGCGGCCCGGCGGTCCTCGGGAAGCACCTCGAGGAGCGCTTCCTGGGCGAGGGCGGGGACTTCACGGAAGGTGCGCAGCGCTTCCGCGCCGAGGTCGGCAGGGATCGCCCGCGGGCCACCGACTGCTACCGCGCCGAGCTCCACCTTCCCACGAGCGGGCGAACCTACCGCCAGACGTTCTTCGGCCTGTGCACGCTCGCCCACGCCACGGCGGCGTTCCCGCCCTGGGACCCGCCCGCCGCGGGCAAGCCCGTCATCGTGGAGGTCCGGCCCGCCCACGTCGCGCGCGCGGTGTGCGGCATCTGCCAGTACCGGGACGACGACCGGACCGGCTCCAACCAGTCGTCGGTCCGGGCGGGGATCCTGAGAACGCTCCGGTCGGCGGCGCGCGTGGAGTTCGAGATGGAGCAGGCGGCGCAGATCGTCGAGGACGCGAAGGGCGAGCACCTCGAGGCGGTGCTCTCGTCGGTCGCCGCCGCCGCCGCCTGGGCCGACGGCTTCCAGGGCGTGCCCTCCAACGTGCCCCGCTCCGAGGGCTGGATCCACTCGGTCCGCGAGGAGCCGTGGCGCTGAGCCCGAAGGGCCCGCGCCGCGTTTCCTCTTCGCTCGCCCTGAGCGTAGGCCGCGCGACGAGCGGGGCCGGAGTCGAAGGGCGAGCGGAAGGCGTCATCGCCCGCCTCCAGGCCGTCCACCGCGAGATCGCCGCCTTCCGCCCGCGCGGCTTCGGTCCGCCGGTCCACGGGCCCGCGGTGGACACGCGGCTGTTCCTCGTCGGGCAGGCGCCCGGGCCGCACGAGGCGCGGTTCGGGCGGCCATTCGCGTGGACGGCGGGGAAGACGCTCTTCCGCTGGCTCGAGCAGGCGACGGGGGCGGGCGAGGAGGAGGTCCGGTCCCGCCTCTACATCGCCGCGGTCGTGCGCTGCTTTCCGGGAAAGTCCGCCGGCGGTGGCGACCGGGTGCCGACCCCGGCGGAGTGCCTCCGCTGGCGCGGCTTCCTGGCGCGCGAGATCGAGATCCTCCGGCCCAGGCTCGTCATCCCCGTCGGGCGCCTGGCCATCTCGGAGGTGCTCGGCGCGCCGGAACCCCTCGCGGGCGTGGTCGGCAGGAAGCTCCGGACGCACTACCACGGGCTGGAGGTGGACGTGATCCCGCTCCCGCACCCGTCCGGCGCCTCGACGTGGTTCAAGCTCGAGCCGGGCCGGACCTTGCTCGCGAAGGCGCTCCGGCTCCTCGCCGACCACCCCGAGGTGATCCGCACGTTCCGGAGGCACGCGTGAGGGCCGGGCGCGCGGCCGCCGCCGCGGCCGCGGTGCTCGTGGCCGCAGCGTGCTCGCATGGCACCACCGCAGCCGCGCCCCCGGCCACGGAGACACGGCTCGGACCGCGCACGCAGGTCGGCCTGGCGAGCTTCTACAGCCGCAGCCTCGAGGGCCGGCGCACCGCGAGCGGCGAGCGGTACGACGGGACGGCCTTCACCTGCGCGCACCGGACCGCGCGCTTCGGCACCCGGCTGCGCGTGACGGAGCTCCGGGGCGGGAGGAGCGTCGTCGTCCGCGTGAACGACCGCGGGCCCTTCGTGCGCGGCCGTGTCATCGACCTTTCGCTCGCCGCGGCCCGCGAGCTCGGCATGGTGCGCCGGGGGGTGGCGCGGGTGCAGGTCGAGTTCCTGGAGTGAGCCGCGCGTCGCGACCCGCCCGCGAACCCACGTTCACGGAGGTCGTAGGTCCGGCGCGGAGCCTGCGTCGACCGGGGCGCTCTCGGGGAGCGCCAGCACCGCGGTCGTGCCGCCCCCGGGTGTGCTCTCGAGCCGGAGCGCGCCGCCGTGTGCCTCGACGACGCCGCGCGAGATCGCCAGGCTGAGGCCGCTGCCGAGCCCGGGCGGCTTGGTGGTGAAGAACGGCTCGAAGGCGCGCTCCAGGACGCCGGACGGCATGCCGATGCCGTCGTCGGTCACGGTGAGGCGGATGCCGCCGTCCCGCCGCTCCGCGCGGATCTCGATCCGCCCCTCGCGCCCGGGGCGCAGGGCCTCGACCGCGTTGGAGAGCAGGCTTTGCAGGACCTGCTCCAGCACCTCCGGCCGGGTCCGCACGAGGAGGCCCGCGGGCACGTCGGTGTCGAGCGTGAACTCCCCGCCGAGGCGCATCCGGGCCTCGGCCACCGCGCGCTCCACCACCTCCCGCAGCTCGACCCCGGTCGTGGGCCGGTGCATGGCCGCGATCCGGCCCGTGTCGGCGAGGCGCCGGACGAGATCGTTGATCCGCTGCATCGCGGCGAGCGCCTCGTCCGCCACCTCGCGGATCTCGCCCGAGCCGCCGTGATTCTCCGAGAGGAAGCGCAGGTTGGCGGTGACCACCGAGGCCGGGTTCGAGACCTGGTGCGCGACCCCGTTCGCGAGCTGGCCGAGTGAGGCGAGCCGCTCCGCCCGGACCAGCGCCTCCTTCGCCTCGGCGAGGGCGCGCGTCCGCGCCTCGACGAGCGACTCGAGCCGCCCGCGGAGGACCTCGAGGTCCTGCGCCGACTCGAGGAAGCGCAGGCTCGTCGCCCAGGCAACGAGCGCGACCGGCAGGAGGAAGCCGATGTCCAGGAGGTACGGCATCGCGAACCGGCCGGTCCCGGTGATCGCGTCCGAGACGGAGAGGAGCACGATGGACACGAACGCGGCCGCCTGCGCCGGGGCGTGGCGGACGCCGTCGCGATGAGCCCGGACGAACCGCGCCAGGGTGAGCGGAACCACCGGAAGGCCGACCGTGAGGAGGAGTGCGTAGCCCGGGACCGTGATGCGTGCATCGTTGTACGTCACGTCCCAGAGGGGAAACCGGTGGTGAGCGATGGTCCCGTCGAAGGCGAGGCCGGGCACGAGGCACGCCGCCGCCCCGGCGAGCGCGAGCCATTCCACCCAGCGGCCGAAGACGGAGGACGGGGAGCGCCCGAAGGCGCGTGCGTAGCGGAGCCAGGCCCAGTACTGCACCAGGGCGAGCGACGCCTGGATGTGCGACGCGGCGATGACCAGGGCCGCCGGCGCCCGCAGCGTGGCGCTGAGGTTCGCAACGGCGTACCCGGCCGAGGCGAACGCGATCACCGCGAACCAGCGGAGCTCTCCCCAGCCGCGCACCCGCGAGACCCGCAGCGCGAGCAGCCCGACGCCGATTCCACCGATGGTGGACAGCACCGATATCGTGAAGGGTGTGGAGAGCACGAAGGACCCGGAGGATGCACCTCGGCTCTCCGGCCTTCAAGCATCCTCTCCGACCGGGCGCGCCGCGAGGGAGAACCCCAGCCCTCCCCCGGCGATCCCCTCCGTCCGCACCACTCAGCGGGCCGCGCGCCCTCGCTCCGCCCCGGCCCGCAGCTCTGCGATCGCCCGCCGGTAGTCGGGGGCGTCGAAGACGGCCGTGCCGGCCACGAGGACGTTGGCCCCCGCCGCGACCACCGACTCGACGGTCTCCGCGTTCACGCCGCCGTCCACCTGGATGTCGAGCGCGAGCCCCCGCGCCTCCGCCATGGCCCGCAGGCGCCGCACCTTGTCGGTGCAGGCGGGGATGTACTGCTGCCCGCCGAAGCCGGGGTTCACGGTCATCACGAGCACCTGGGCCACGTCGCCGAGGATCCACTCGATCGCCGACAGGTCCGTGGAAGGGTTGAGGGCCACCGAGGGCCGGGCGCCCGCGTCGCGGATCACCTGGAGCGTGCGGTGCAGGTGCGGGGAGATCTCGGCGTGCACCGAGATGGTACCGGCGCCCGCCCTGGCGAACGCCTCCACGTACCGCTCGGGCTCGAGCATCATGAGGTGCACGTCGAGTGGGAGCCGGGTCGCCTTCCGGACCGCCTCCACCACGAGCGGCCCGACGGTCAGGTTGGGCACGAACCGGCCGTCCATCACGTCCACGTGGATGACGTCCGCGCCCGCCGCCTCCGCCGCGCGGACCTCTTCGGAGAGCCGGCCGAAGTCGGCCGAGAGGATCGAGGGTGCGATGCGGACGGGGGGAGTCATCGGGCACATTCTAACAGCGGGCGGCGTCTCGGGCTCGTGAGCGGCCGCGCTCACGGAAACGCGACCCGCGCGGCGTAGAACCCGTCGCAACCGTGGCGGTGCGGGAGGGTGAGGAGGTCGCCATCCGCCGTGAGCACGTCCTCGGGGAATCCCGGCGGCAGGGGGAGGCGGCGCGCGCCGGCGTCGAGGAGCGCCGCCGCGACCTCCGGGCCCTCCGTGCGGGAGAGGGAACAGACCGAGTAGGTCACCGGGGCGCCGGGCCGCGCGTAGCGCGCCATGCGCAGCGCGATGGCGCGCTGGAGCTCCGCCAGGCGCGGGAGATCGGCGGCGCTCCGGCGCAGCTTGAGCTCCGGGTGTCGGCGGAGCGTGCCCAGGCCGGCGCAGGGCGCGGCGACGAGCACCGCGTCGAAGCTTCCCTCCGGGATCGACGGCAGGGGCTCTCGCGCGTCCGCGCACACCACGCGCACCGACCGGAGGCCCCGGCGCTTCGCCTCGCGCGCGAGCGCGTCCGCCTTCCGCGGATGGACCTCCACCGCCACCACCTCGGCGTCGGGGGCGAGCAGCTCCGCGAGCTGGAACGCCTTGCCCCCCGGTGCGGCGCAGGCGTCGAGCACCCGCGCCGGCCGGCCGCGCAGCTCCCCTGCCGCGAGCTCCACGGTGAGCTGGGCGGCCTCGTCCTGCACATGGAAGGCGAGTCCGCCGGCGGCGCGGGCGAGGGCGGCGACCGATCCGCCCTCGAGCAGGATCCCCCGAGGCGCCCGCGGGGCGGGCCGCGCGTCGAGCCCGGCCGCCCGGTCCCGCTCGAGGAGGGCGTCGCGCTCGAGCGCTCGCACGCAGAGCGGCGCCGGCCCGTTCATCGCGCGGGCGAGGGCGAGCGCCTCCGCCGCGCCCAGCCAGGCGACCCACTCCTCCGCGATCCAGCGCGGGAGCGCCTCGGCCGCGGCCACGTGCCCGGCCGGATCCGCGGCGAGCGGAGGAGGCGCCGGGAAGGCCGGGGCCCGGGCGAGGGACCGGAGCACGGCGTTCACGTAGCCGGCGGCCCGGCCGTGATCGGCATGCCTCGCGAGGGCGACCGTCTCGCCGACGGCGGCATGCGGCGGGGTCCCGAGGACGAGGAGCTGGTAGGCGCCGAGCCGGAGCGCCGCGCGCGCAGCGGGAT
>JAEZXM010000278.1 GCA_023419875.1 Pseudomonadota bacterium
CTGACGAAGTCGGTGGAACCCTGGAGCACCGCCCGGTAGAACGCCTCGCTGCGGCGCACCGATTCCTCGGCAGTCTTCCGGTCCGAGACGTCGAGGTTCAGCCCTCGCACTCGCAGCACGCGACCATCCCGCGCGCGTTCCACGTCGCCCAGGCTCAGCACCCACCGCACTTCGCCGGACGGGTGCGCGACGCGGTACTCCAGAGCAAAGGCGGCCTCGCCGTCGCCGTCGCGGCTCCTCTGGACCGCCGCCTCGACGGCGGCGACGTCGTCCGGGTGGATGGAGCCGAGCCACCGAGAGAAGCTCACCTCGCCCTCGCGGGGGTCGACGCCGAACAGCTCGAAGTTCTCGGGCGAACACACGGTGGCGCCCGTCGTGACGTCCCACTCCCACGTTCCGGCGCGCGCGTGCTGCAGCGCGAGCCGGAGCCGCTCTTCGCTCTGGCGGAGCGCCTCGGCGGCGCGCTTTCGTTCGCTGATGTCCTGCCACACGGCGAGCAGCCGCGTCTCCCCACCGGCCTCGACCCGACGGCTTCTCACGAGGACGTCCCGGAGCTCTCCGGCCTTCGTCCGGTGGCGCACCTCGAGCTCCATTTCGCCGCGCTCGACCACGTCACCGAACTTGGCGTGCAGCGTCTCGGGACTCTCGTCCGCGTTGATGTCCGCGATCGTCATTCGCGCGAACTCGTCGCGCGTGTACCCGAGCTGCTGGTGCGCCTGATCGTTGAAGGCCAGGATCCTTCCGTCGAGTGCGAGGAGGACCACTCCGCTGGGCGCGAGCGTGAACAGAGACCGGTACAGCGTCTCGCTCTCCCGGAGGGCGCTCTCGGCGCGCCGACGCTCCTCCATCTCGTGGTTCAGCTCGGCGGTCTCTCGAAGCGCGCGCGCCCGGCCGCGCGCGAGGAGCCACACGGCCAGGGCGAGCAGCACGGTCATCCCGGCACCGATCGTCACCCCACTCTCCCTAGCAGCCGGAGTGCCAACGCCGTTTCGAGCGGCTTCGTGCGGGAGAGAGCGCGCTCCGAGCCCGACGCGTGCGAGTGGCGCCGCACCCTGGGTCCTGCGGCAAGGTCCTCCGTAAAGAGGCATTTCGGCGAACCGAAGCGCAATCGGTTGTTCATCGCGGCGACCACGAGCATCTCCTCCCTGTTCGTCGGAGTTCGCGGCGCCCAGCTGGCGCCGCCGGAGAACCCATGAAGGCGCTCGTCTACCGGGGGCCACGAACCCTGGCGCTGGAGGAGGTGGGCCGACCCGCGGTCCTCCCCGACGAGGTGCTCCTCCGGGTGGACGCGACCGGCATCTGCGGCTCCGACGTGCACGGGTACCTGGGCGTCACCGGCCGGCGGATCCCGCCGATGATCATGGGCCACGAGTTCTGCGGGACGGTGATGGAGGTGGGGAGCGAGGTCGAGGGAGTCCGGCCGGGCGATCGCGCGGCGGTCGCGCCGGTGATGTCCTGCGGCGCGTGCGAGGCGTGCCGCGGGGGGCATGTGTACCTGTGCGCCAGCCGGCGCCTGTTCGGGGTCATGGCCTGCAACGGCAGCATGGCCGACTACCTGAACGTGCCCGCCCGGCTGCTCTTTCCCATGCCCGGCGCGATGCCGCCCGAGGTCGGAGCCATGGTGGAGCCGTCGGCGGTGGCGCTGCACGCGCTGTCGCGGGCCGGCGTCATCGAGGGCGCCACCGTGCTCATCGTCGGCGCCGGGCCGATCGGCCTGTTGCTGACCGGGCTCTCGCGCCGCAGGCACCCCCGGGTGCTGCTGGTGAGCGACCTGAGCGACCTGCGGCTCGAGCTCGCGCGTCGGATGGGTGCGGACGTGATCATCAATCCCGCCCGGGAGGACGTCGCGACCGTCGTCGCCGAGCACACCGGCAGTCAAGGGGTGGATCTCTCCTTCGAGGCCGTGGGCGCCGCGCCCACGGTCGAGCAGGCGCTCTCGGCTCTCCGTCCCAGGGGCACCTGCGTGTGGGTGGGCAACTCGCAGAAGACGATCTCCGTCGACATGCAGGCCAGCGTCACCCGGGAGCTCGCCATCCTGGGCAGCTACACGTACACGCTGGCCGAGTTCGGCGAGGCGGTGCAGATCCTGGCCCGCGGGGACGTGGACGTGCGCCCGATCATCACCCGGATTGCCCCGCTGGAGGAGGGCCCGGCGATGTTCGCCGCCCTGTCCGATCCCGCTGCCGGGCTGGTCAAGGTCGTCCTCGAACGCCGAGGCGGAGCATGAGATTCGCGAACCGGACGGTGCTGGTCACCGGGGCGGCCGGCGGGATCGGCGCCGCCATCACGCGGGCCTTCGCCGCCGAGGGAGCGATCGTCTACGCCTCGGGGGCCCGGGTGGAGGGCTGCCGGGCGCTGTGCGACGCGATCCGGTCGGAGGGCGGAGACGCGCGTCCCCTGCTCCTCGACGTGGCCGAGGAGAAGAGCTGGCTGGACGCGCTGCGGCAGGTCCAGGAGGAGCGCCCGGGCCTGGACGTGCTCGTGAACAACGCCGCCATCAACATCCGCGTCCCGCTGGAGGAGTTCCCGGTCGAGGCGTTCGATCAGGTGATGGCCGTGAACGTCCGCGGGGTCTTCCTGGGGATGAAGCACGTTCTGCCGCTCATGCGCCGCGCCGGGGGCGGCAGCATCGTCAACATCTCGTCCGTCTCGGGGCTGGTCGGCCACCGGACCACGCCCATCCCCTACATCGCGTCCAAGGGGGCGGTCACGCTGATGACCAAGGGAGTCGCCGTCCAGTACGCGCGCGAGAACATCCGCGTCAACTCGGTGCATCCCAGCACCGTCGACACGCCGCTGGTGGCGATCCTCCTGCGGGATCCGGAGAAGCGGGCGCAGCGCCTCGACGAGGTCCCCATGGCCAGGCTGGCCACGGTCGAGGAGGTCGCGCGGGCCGCGCTGTTCCTCGCCTCGCCGGAGGCCTCGTTCATCACCGGCGCCGCCCTGCCGGTGGATGGCGGCCTGACCGCGTACTGAGCTGACACCCGGGCGGCGCGTAAGCGGCCTGTTTGCCGGGCGCAGCGCGCGACACGGGCCGAAGGGCCGGGTCGGCGCCACCGTGCCCCGGGGCGGCCAACACGCCCCCCGGCTGTGCCTCGCCCCCCGCCCGGCCAGTGGCTATACGGGCTCGCGTACCGGCCTCCGCAGCCCTGGAGCCCATGACACCCACCGTGAATACTGCGTCCTCTGGCACGACGTCGGAGCCGGTCCCCGGACCGGCGGGAGCGGCGCGGTGGTCCGGACGTCTCGTCGTACGTCTCCCTCCAGCGCAGCAAGCGAAAGGCATGGTCCCATGAAGCGCACTCCACTGCTGGCCCGCCTGGCACCGGTTTCCGGAGTCCTGGCGCTGCTCACGCTCCTCCCCGCACCGGCGCTCGCCCAGGGGCTCAAGGTCGTCGCCGGCCCGGGCGCCGACCCCGAGTGCTTCAAGCCCTGGTCGCCCACGACCAAGTACCTCCAGTTCCCGAAGAAGCAGGGGCCGTACCGGATCGCCCTGGCCAACGGCTTCATCGGCAACGGCTGGCGGATCCAGATGATCCAGTCCGCCAAGGCCTACGCGGCGCAGCCGCAGGTCAAGGCCCAGCTGAAGGAGTTCAAGGTCATCTCCACCGGCGAGGACCTGCCCGCCCAGATCGCGGCTGCCACCAACTTCATCGACGCGGGCTATGACGCGGTGATCGTCAACGCCCTCAACCCGGCGGCGTTCGCGCCCGTGGCAAAGAAGGCCAAGAAGGCCGGCGTGGTCCTGCTCTCGTTCGACAACGTGATCGAGTCGCCGGACAACATCACCGTCAACGTGGACCAGGTGGAGCTGGGGAGGATCGCGGCGCGCTGGCTCCTCGCGAAGATCGACGACGCCTCCGAAGGAGGAGTGGGATCCGCCTCCACCGGAGATGCGGGCGGCGTCCGCCGGCTGCTCGAGATCCGCGGACCGTCCGGCAACTCGGTCGACCGCGATCGCCACCAGGGGTTCCGCGAGGTGCTCGACAAGTCCGGCCGGAAGTTCGAGGTCGTCCAGGTGGTCGGCAAGTGGGACGACGGCACCGGGCAGAAGGCCGCCGCGGACGCCATCGCGGTTCACAAGCGCTTCGACGGCATCTACACGCAGGGCGGCTCCACCGGGGCCGTGCGCGCGTTGCTCGACTCCGGCCATCCCATGGTCCCGATCGCGGGCGAGACCGAGAACGGGTTCCGGAAGCTCTGCGAGAAGTACGCCTCGAAGGGCCTGCACTGCTCCTCGGCCGGCACCGGTCCGGCGCAGGTGGCGGTGACCATCAAGGCGGCCCTGGCGGCGCTGAACGGCGAGAAGGTGCCGCAGTCCATCGCCCTCCCCACCTCGTACGTCGAGTACCCGAACATCAAGGCGGGGACGGACTTCTACCCGGACCTCGCCGACAGCTTCTTCGTCGGCAACTCCTTCGAGTCCTGCAAGATCGGCTTCACGGCGCAGGAGATCATGGCCAAGACCGAGAAGAACGAGTAGCGCGGCCCCAAGCCCCCGCTCGCCCTCGCGGAGGGGAGCGGGGGCCCGCCCCGAGGCGAGGATGCCGGCGCTGTTCCGCATGGAGGGCATCACCAAGCGTTACGGCGGCGTCCGGGCGCTCGAGGACGCGCGCCTCGAGTGCGCCCGCGGGCGGATCCACGCGGTCCTGGGCGAGAACGGCGCCGGCAAGTCCACGCTCATCAAGGTGATGGCCGGGGTGGTGCGCCCCGACGCCGGGACCCTCGAGCTCTCCGGCACGCCCATCACCCTCGACGGACCGGCGTCGGCGGCCCGGGCCGGGATCGTGACCGTCTTCCAGGAGCTGTCCCTGCTCCCGGATCTCACCGTGGCGGACAACATCTGCATCGCCGATCCGCCGCGGCGGCTGTGGAAGCTCATCGACCGGCGCGCGCAGCGCCGCCTGGCCGAGGAGGCGCTCCGGCGGGTGGGCGCCGGCGACATCCACCCGTTGTCGCTGGTCCGCGACCTGCCCCTCTCGCGCCGCCAGATGGTGGAGATCGCCAAGGCCGTCGCCCGCAAGCCCCGCCTCCTGGTGCTCGACGAGGCCACCTCGGCCCTGGCCGTGGCCGACGTCCAGTCGGTGTTCGGCGTGCTGAAGCAGCTCCGGGACGAGGGGGTGGCCATCGTCTACATCTCCCACCGCATGCACGAGGTGGAGGAGCTCGCCGACGACTGCAGCGTCTTCCGCAACGGCCGCCACATCGCCACGTTCACCGCCGGCGCCAAGCGCCCTCACGAGATCATCGAGATGATGATCGGGCGCGAGGTGGAGAGCGCCTTCCCGCCGCGCGGCCATCGCCAGCCGGGGCCGGCGCCGGCGCTGGTGGTGCGCGGCCTCTCCTGGGCCGGGCGCCTCAAGAGCGTGGACCTCGAGGTCCGACCTGGCGAGGTGGTGGGGCTGGGCGGGCTCGACGGCCAGGGGCAGCGCGAGCTCCTCCTGGCGCTCTTCGGCGCCCTCCGCGGGGTGACCGGGAGCGTCGAGGTCGACGGCAAGCCCGTCTCCCTCTCGAGCCCCCGCGGCGGCGCCGCGGCCGGCGTGGCCCTCATCCCGGAGGACCGCAAGACCGAGGGGCTGATGCTCCCGATGTCGGTCCGGGACAACCTCACCTTCGCGGCGCTCGGCAAGCTCGGCCGCCTCGGGGTCATCGATCGGCGGGCCGAGGATCGTGCCATCGAGGAGATGGTCCGGCTGCTCCGGATCCGCTCCGACGGGGTCTCGGGCCCGGTGGGTGCGCTCTCGGGGGGCAACCAGCAGAAGGTGGTGATCGGGAAGTGGCTCATGACGCGGCCGCGGATCGTGCTCCTCAACGATCCGACCCGCGGCATCGACGTCGGCACGAAGCAGGAGATCTACCAGCTCCTGGGCGCGCTGGCCGACCGGAGGAACGCCATCCTGTTCTACTCGACCGACTACGCCGAGCTCATCGGCTGCTGCGACAAGGTCGTCGTCCTCTACGACGGCGCCGTGACGGGTGTGCTGGAAGGCGCCGTGATGAGCGAGCGCAACCTCGTGGCCACCGCGCACAACCTGGCGCTCGAGGCGGCGCCCGCCGGAGGTGGAGCGTGATCGACGAGCCTCGGCGAGGCGCCTCGATCGACGAGCCTCGGCGAGGCGCCTCGATCAATGCGCAGCCCGACCCGAGGTCGAGCGCCGGCGGGCGAGGAGGCTGGTCGTCCTTCCGGCGCGACCTCCGCCACCGGATCTCCTCGGCGCGCGGGCCGCTCGTGGCCCTGGGCCTGTACCTGGTCATGTTCGCGATCTTCGTGGGCGAGCACCCGGCGGGCTTCAGCCGCAACGTCGTCAACACCGCCGCCAACAAGGGCGCGCTCCTGGCCCTGGTGGCCATGGCCCAGACCATCCCGGTGCTCACCGCCGGCCTCGACCTGTCGGTCGGGATGGTGTTCGTCCTCACCAACTGCCTGGCCTCGAGGCTGGTCGCGGGCGACAGCCTCCACACCGGCCTGGGCGTGGCGGCGGTGCTGGTCACCGGCCTCCTCTGCGGGGCGCTCAACGGCGCCCTGGTGGTCCGCGGCCGGCTGCAGCCCATCATCGCCACCCTCGCGACCGGGTCGATCTACTTCGGCGGCGCGCTCTGGCTCCGCCCTGCGCCCGGGGGAGAGGTCAACGCGAGCTTCACCGAGTTCATGACCGGGTCCCTGCCCGGCGGGATCCCGGTGACCGCGGTGCTCCTCCTCGGCGTCGTGCTGTTCGGCTGGCTGCCCTACCGGAGCTCGGTGATCGGCCGCGCCGCCTATGCCATCGGCTCCTCCGAGCAGGCCGCGTTCATGTCCGGCGTGCCCATCGCCCGCGCCAAGTTCGTCGCCTACCTGCTGGCCGGGTTCTTCGCGGCCATCGCCGGCCTGCTCCTCACCTGCCTCACCGAGTCGGGCGAGGCCAACGCCGTCCTGGGCGGCAGCTACACGCTGAGCTCGATCGCCGCGGTCGTGGTGGGCGGGACCTCGCTGTTCGGCGGCACGGGAGGCGCGGTGGGGTCGATCTTCGGCGCGTTCGTGCTCCGCACCATCGGCGACCTGCTCTTCGTCTTCGACCTGGATCCGCTGTGGCAGCCGCTGTTCCTGGGCGTGGTCCTCCTGGTGTCGGTCGGCGTGGGATCCCTAAGGCTGCTGCGGATCAAGAGTCGGCTCGACCTGTTCCGGTGAGGGCGCGATGGCGGCCACGTTCATCAAGCGGATCGACAGGCCGGTGCTGGCGGGGAGCGGGGCGATCGTGCTGCTCTTGGTGGCCGGGGGCCTGTACTCCTCCAGCTTCGTCTCGCCCGCCTACCTGCTCCAGCAGCTGCAGGTGGCCTCGTTCCTGGGGATCGTCGCCACCGGGCTGATGCTGGTCATCCTGCTGGGCCACATCGATCTCTCCGCGCCGTGGGCGATCACCATGGGTGGAATGATGTCGGTCGCTGCCGGGGCCTGGACCCGGCCCGGCGGCGCGTGGGCCATCCCCTTCGCCGTGCTCTGCGGGCTCGGGATGGGGCTGTTCAACGGGTTCGGCGTCGCCTACCTGCGCATCCCCTCGATGATCTTCACCCTGGGCGTGAACGCGATCGCGCAGGGGCTGATGATCGTGCACACGAGCGGCTTCGCCCCGCAGGACCAGGCCACCCCCACGATGCAGCTCCTCGCGGTGGGGCGGTCGATCCTCGGCATCCCGAACGCCGTCTGGGTGTGGGCGGCGGTCGGGGGCCTGACCGTGCTGCTCCTCAACCGCACCGCCTTCGGGCGCCGGGTCTACGCCATCGGGAACAACGAGCGGGCCGTCTTCCTGTCGCGCGCCAACGGCAACCTGGTGGTGGTCGGCTGCTTCGCGGCGGCAGGTGCCCTCTCCGCGCTCGCCGGCGCGCTCCTGGCCGGCTACTCGACCAGGGCTTACCAGGCGATGGGCGACCCCTACCTCCTGCCGGCGATCGCCGCGGTGGTGCTGGGCGGGACCAGCATCCTGGGCGGACGCGGCAGGTACCTCGGCACGGTGATCGGCGTCGTGGTGATCACCCTGCTCCAGTCGATGCTGTCCATCGTGCAGCTGCCCGAGGCCGGCCGCCAGGTGGCCTACGGGCTGGTCATCATCGGGATGCTCCTCGCGTACGGGCGCGGCGAGCGGAACGGGGTCTAGGTGTGCGGCGTGTAGCGGACGATCTGGCCGCTGGCCTGGTTCGCGGAGAGAACGTGGTCGGCCCCGGCGTGGGAGACCACGACCATGTTGGCCGCCCCGGCACCTCGCTCCAGCACGATCCGGCGCGGCTGGGCGGGGGCGGAAGGATCGAACTGGAACAGCACCAGCTCCCGGGCGCCGGCCCGGCTGCTCACCAGCACGCTGGGGTCGCCCAGGAACACGCCGGCCAGGAGGCCGTGGCCGAACTCCAGCTCGGCCTCCCAGAACCGCGTCCAACCGGACGGAGCGCGCCGGTAGGCCCGCAGCGCGTTCCCGTGGAACGGCTCGATGGTGAGGAGCTCCGCCTCCCCGTCGCCGTCCACGTCGAGCAAAGCCATCTCGCTGGTCTCGGACGGGAACACCTGGCGGACCGGCCACCGTGGCCCGGGCTCCTCCAGGTCGATGGCCAGGAGCCCCTGCTGCCCGCCGATGAGGAGCGAGCTCCGCCCCTCGAAGCGGGCGAGCAGGAAGCCGTGGTTCTTGTGGATCCCGGTCAGCACCGGCTCGAGCCGGAGGCGGGTGGGGTCGTGGTCCGGCTCCGCGGCGTACACCGCACCGGGCTGGCTCCAGTCGGCCGCGTTCTTCTTGTCGGCGGCCAGGCTGGCCGCCAGCAGCACGCGGCGCCCGGCGCGCACTCCGAAGCCGATGCGGTGCGCGAACGGCAGGTCCAGCACCCGCTCCGGCTCGGCCCCCGCGCGTATCCGATAGATGCCGCCGCCCTGGAATTGGTAGCCGGGGAAGCAGCCCATGATCGCGTACAGATCCTCCGGCCTGGCCGGGTCGGCGGCCACGCCCATGCAGCCGCCCGGGCCGGCGGCGAGCAGGCGCGCCACCTGGTACGGAGGATCGATCCGGACGACGGCTCCATGATCCTCGGTCCCGCACACGACGGGCGCGCCCGGGCCGGCGCCGAGCACGGCCATGGCGTAGGGCATGGGCATCTCGTGGATGACGACCCTGTCGAACGTCACGCGGGCCTCCTCGGGCGAATCGGCAATGGACCACGACCAGGAACCCCAATGACCGCTGGATGAGGAGGTTGCCATGCCGGAAAGGGTTGGATTCGTGGGGCTGGGCGTGATGGGGAGGCCGATGGCGGAGAACCTCGCGCGGAGCTTCGAGGTGGTCGCGTTCGACACGCGCGCGGAGCGGCTCGACGGATTGGCCGGGGCGAAGAAGGCGTCCAGCCTGGAGGAGCTCGCCCGCACGTGCCCGGTCGTCTGCCTGTCGCTGCCCTCCGCGGCGATCGTGGAGGAGGTCGTGCTCGGTCGGGGAGGACTCCTCGAGGCGCTGGGCCGGGGGTCGCTCGTCATCGACCTCAGCACCAGCCTGCCGGCGAGCTCGCGCCGCATCGCTGCCCGCCTGGCCGAGCGCGGGGTGGAGTTCGCCGACGCGCCGGTGAGCGGTGGCGAGGAGGGCGCGCGATCGGCCAGCCTGGCCATCATGGTCGGGGCTCCCGGCGGCACGTTCGAGCGCTGCCGGCCCGTCCTCTCGGCCGTGGGCCGATCGGTGGTCCGCGTCGGCGACGTCGGGGCGGGCGATCTCGCCAAGCTCGTCAACAACATGATCGTCGGGTCGACCTTCGCGGTGATCGCCGAGGGGTTCGCGCTCGCGGCCCGCAACGGCGTGGATCCGCAGAGCCTCTACCTGGCCATCCGGGACGGCTGGGCGGGGTCGAAGGTGCTGGACGTGAGCGCCCGGGAGATCGTCGCCCGCCGGTACGTGCCCGGGGGGACGATCGACATGCTCCAGAAGGATCTCTCGTATGCGCGCGCGGTGGCCGCGGAGTGCAAGTCTCCCGCCCCGATGACCGCCGCCGCGCACGAGCTGCTCGTGGCCGCCCAGTCCGACGGCCGCGGGGCCGAGTCGCAACCGGCGCTCTTCGAGCTCTGGGCCCGGCCCCGCTCGTCCTGAGCGGTCGCTATGGGCCCGAGCTGGCGCCGGCGCCGGCGCTCGCCTCCGCCATGACGCCGCGGAGCCAGCCCGACATGACCTCGAGGATGAGGCAGCACGAGGTGGCGCCGGCGTCGAGCTGGCCTCGCGAGCGCTCTCCCAGGCGGCTCGCCCGCCCGACCCGCGCCACCAGCGCGCGCGTGGAGTCACGCCCCTCCCGTGCGGCCGCGGCCATCCGGTCGAGGGACTCGGCGAACGAGAGGCCCGCCCGCTGTGCCGCTTCGAAGGCCGCGCGCGCCGGCGCCAGCGTGTCGAGGAGCGTCTTGTCGCCGACCTGCGCGCCCCCGAGCTCCTGCACCGCGGACTGCGCCGCGGCGAGCATGGCCGAGAAGAGCGGGCCATCCAGCTCGGGGCGATCGGCCACGACCTCGGCCATGTGCGTGAAGAAGGCGCCGTAGAGCGGCCCCATCGCGCCCCCCACGTCGTCGAACAGCGTCTCGCCCACGACCGCCAGGGCAGCGCCGAGCGGCGGCACGGGAGCGAGCTTCTGCGCCGCGCCGAGGAAGCCCTTGGCCATGTTGATGCCGTGATCGCCGTCGCCCGTGGCCCCGTCGAGCTCCGACAGGTAGGCGCGGTTCGCGGCGATGGTGCGCGCCAGCTCGAGGACCAGACCACCGGCGACGTCGGTGCGAACGTGATCCATGGCGTCACCCCACCACCGTGAGCCCGGGAGACCGGCACGGGTAGGCGAGACACCGGGCCAGCTCGTCGTCGAGGCGCGTGAGCGTGACGGTCACGCCGTTCATCTCGAGCGAGGTGAAGAGGTTCCCCAGGAAGTGGAAGCGCACCTCGATGCCGCGGCCGGCGAGGATGTCCGCCAGCCGCGCCTGGAGGATGTAGAGCTCCATGAGCGGCGTCGCGCCGAGCCCGGAGACGAGCAACGAGACCGACATCCCGCGCTCGAAGGGGAGGTCGGGGAGGATGGTCTCCATGGCCAGCTCCGCCATCGCGGTGGCCGAGGGCGTCTTCACGACGCGGACGCCGGGCTCGCCGTGGTGCCCGATCCCCACCTCGGTCTGTCCATCCTCGATGTGGAAGTTGGGCTTGCCCACGGCGGGGATGGTGCACGCCGACAGGCCGAAGCCCATGGAGCGCGTGCTGTCCACGGCCTTCTGCGCGACGGCGATCACCTCGTCGAGGCTCGCGCCCATGGCGGCCTTCGCGCCCGCGACCTTCCACATGACGATCTCGCCGGCCACGCCGCGGCGCTTCGCGCGTTCGGACGCGGGCGCGGAGGGCACGTCGTCGTTGGCGACCACGGTCCGGACCTCGATCCCGTCCTTCTCGACGGCCTTGATGGCCAGCTTCACGTTCATGTTGTCGCCGGCGTAGTTCCCGTACAGGCAGGCGACCCCGCGCCCCCCGTTCGCGCTCCGGAACGCGTCGGCGAACGCGCGGGCGGTCGGGGAGGAGAAGATCTCGCCGATCGCCACCGCGTCGAGCAGGTTGTCGCCCAGGTAGCCGACGAAGGCCGGCTCGTGCCCCGAGCCTCCGCCCGTGACCAGACCGACCTTGCCGGCGCTCGGCGCTCGGCGGTGACGGAGGACGCGCGGGTTCTCGGTGGGAGCCAAGAGGTCGGAGTGGACGCCGATGACACCGCGCAGCATGTCGTCCACCACCCGGTCGGGGTCGTCGATGATCCGGTTCATCGCGGGCTCCTCACGCCGTTGCACGTTCGGTGCGACGCGGTTCCTGTTCGGCCCGGTGCGCTCTCTGCAAGGTCCTTGCAGGGCCCGGGGGCCGCCGCTACGGACTCTCGTATGCGGATCGCGCTTGGCTGTGACGACGCCGCCCTCGATCTCAAGAACGCGATCCGGGAGCACCTGGAGCGGCTGGGGATCGAGGTGACGGACTTCGGCGTGCAGGAGGCGCGGCCCGTCGCCTATCCCCTCGTCGCGTTCGCGGTGGCGGAGGCGGTCGCCGCCGGCCGGTTCGAGCGCGCCATCCTGGTCTGCGGGACCGGGATCGGCATGGCCATCTGCGCCAACAAGGTGCCGGGGGTTCGCGCCGCGCTGTGCCATGACACGTACTCGGCGGAGCGGGCGCGCAAGAGCAACGACGCGCAGGTGCTGACCATGGGGGCCCGCGTGATCGGCCCCGAGCTGGCGAAGGCGGTCGTCGAGACGTGGGTGCGCTCCGAGTTCGACGCCGAGCACTCGGGCGCCAAGGTCGCGCTGATCCGTGCGTACGAGGAGCCGCGCGCGGGGGCGGCGGCGGAGGGGGCGGGAATGGGTGGGGAGGTCGGGTGAGGGTTGTGCGAGTTGGCCGACCTGGTCCCCGATGACCGCATCCGGCGCAGGCTCTTCTCCGACCCGACCCGCCCCTTGACCCAAGGACCGTGGAGCAGATACGGAGCAGCCGCTGAGGCCTGAAAGGCCTCAGCGGCTGCGGGTACCTAGAGTCGGGGAGACAGGATTTGAACCTGCGACCCCTTGGTCCCGAACCAAGTGCTCTACCAGACTGAGCCACTCCCCGTTGCTGCGGTCCGCCGCGACTTCTGCGGGCTTCGGGAGGGCCCGCCGCGACGTAAGGCCGCGTATCTACTGGAGCGGCCGGCGGGTGTCAAGCTTGGACTGGGCGGGGTGCGATCGGCGCTCGCGGGGGCCGCGACGACGCCACGACAGCGCCTCCAACTGCGGCGCGAACGGCGGAGCTCTCACGCCGCCGTTCGCACCCGGTCGTGTCGTCAGTTGCTTCTCGGGTTCCACTGCTGGTTGGTGCCGCCGTGGCACGTCCAGAGGATGATCTTCGTCCCGTTCGCCGTGCCCGCGCCGTTCACATCCATACACAGCCCGGACTGCACGTTCGTGATGGAGCCGCTGGTGTTGACGTTCCAGCGCTGGCTCGCCTGGCCGGTGCAGTCTCCGATCACCACCGCGGTCCCTGCGGAGGTGCCGCCGTTGGACGCCTGGAGGCACTTGTTCCCGTACACCACGAGGTACTGGTTGGCGTCGTAGGTCCACGACTGGTTGGTCCCGCCGTTGCAGTCCCAGATCTGCGCCTGCGTGCCGTTGGCGGTGGTGTTGTTGTTGATGTCCACGCACCGCTGCGACGCCACGCCGACGATCCGGTAGTTGGTGAACCCGGTGCCGCCGCTCTGGTTGAAGGTGGCGGTCACGCTCCGCGCCGCCGTCATCGTGACCGAGCAGGTCCCGCTACCGGTGCACGCTCCGCTCCAGCCGCCGAACGTCGAGCCGCTCGCCGGGGTCGCCGTGAGGGTGACCGTCGTCCCCGAGTCGTAGGTCGCGCTGCAGGTCGCCCCGCAGTTGATGCTCGCCCCGGAGACCGTCCCGCTTCCGGTGCCGGCCTTCGAGACCGACAGCGTGTACTGGGTGGTCGGGCCCGCGGGCGCCACGGTGATCGCGCACACCTTCGGGTTGTCCGGCCCGCCTGCGCGCGTGAACTGGATCACCACCTGCCCGCTCGTGTTGGCGGTGGTGTTGAAGGTCCGCGAGATCGCCCGCGCCCTCCCCCCGGCCGCCGAGAAGATGTCGAACGCCGAGAGCACCGTCGCGCCGTTGATGGCCACGTTGAACGTCCGCTGCCCGGCCGCGCTCCAGTAGACCTCGGCGAAGTACAGCGTCACCGCCTGCGCGCTCCCGGCGGTGAAGCCACCCACGGTGTACGTGAACTCCCCGTACCGCTCGGTCTGGAGCACCGCCTGCGCCGGGATCGTCCCCGTGAGCTGCGAGGTGTCGATCGCCGTCGTCACGGAGTACGTGCTGCCGCCGGAGAACCCGGTGTCCGCGACGAACGTCCCGTTCGCCGCACCGCCCGCGTTGATCGAGACGGCGCCGGTCACCGGCGGCCCGTTGAACGTCGCCGTCACCGCCCGGGCGGCCGTCATCGTCACGATGCAGCTCCCGGAGCCCGTGCAGGCGCCGCTCCAGCCGCCGAACGTCGAGCCCGACGCCGGCGTCGCCGTCAGCGTCACCGCCGTGCCGCTCGCGAGGTTCGCCGAGCAGGTCGAGCCGCAGTTGATGGGGCCTCCTGCGACCGTGCCGCTCCCGGTGCCATTCCTCGTGACGGTCAGCGCGTACGTCGAGCTGCTGGCGTCGCTCACGAGCAGGAAGACCGAGTCACGCGCGGGCACGGACACCGAGTAGCTCGTGGCGATCGTGCCGAGGTCCTGGCCGGTCCAGACGTTCTTCACGCGGGCCGAGCCGGAGGTGAGCCCGAGGTCGGACCAGCGCACGGTGATCGATCCCGCCGAGGTGGCGCGGTTGAGCAGGAGGACGGCGCGCTGGCCGGTGCCGGAGAGCACCTTGCTGTAGACCTGCCGCCCCGTCGTCGCCTCGGAGACCTTGGTCGGGATCCGCGCGAGCGGATCGTTGTTGATGGCGATCATGTCCCGGTTGGTCAGGATCGCACGGGTCTCCGCGCTCATCGTGGCGAGGTTGTTCCCGGCGATCAGCGGCGCGCTCAGGATGGACCAGAGGGCCATGTGCGTCCGGTTCTGCGCCGCGTTGAACCCGTTCATGCCCGCCACGAGCATGTCGGGGTCGTTGTAGTGGCCCTGGCTCTGCGCCTCGGGATGCAGGGCCGAGTCGAAGTTCCGGAGCACGCGGTCCATCGACGCGTTCTCGCCGAAGAAGATGATGTCCGCGCTCGTCCGCCAGAGGCTCGAGATCGCCGGCGCCCAGTTCCACGGCTGGTTGTCGCCCCACTCGCAGACCGACAGCACCATCGGCCGACCGGTCTGGGCCGTGGCCCGATCGATCGCCTGGCTGATCGCGGTGTAGCTGTTCCGCGCGTTGAGCCCCTCGTCCCGGCCGCCGCACCAGTCGACCTTCACGTAGTCGAAGCCCCACTGCGAGAACGCCAGGAAGTCCTGGTCGTAGTGGCCCTCTGCCCCGGTGCCCGGCCCCGGCGGCCCGTTGGTCGGCCACCAGTAGATGCACCCGTTCCGGCCTGCGTCGGTGTAGATGCCCGCCTTGAGCCCCTTGCTGTGGATGTAGTCGGCGATCGCCCTCATCCCGCCCGGCCACTTCGACTGGTCGACGGTGATGTTGCCCTGGCTGTCGCGGGTGCCGAGCCACCAGCCGGCGTCGAGGTTGATGTACTCGTAGCCGGCGTCCTTCATCCCCGACGACACCATCGCGTCCGCCTGCGCCTTGATGACGTTGTAGTCGATCGCCTGGGCGAAGGTGTTCCACGAGTTCCAGCCCATCGGCGGCTTCGTGATGTTCGCCGAGATGGCCGCTTCGGAGGTGGACGGATCCGGCGCCTCCTCGGGCGCGCCGCACGACGCCACGAGCCCAAGGAGCACGACTCGCGTGAGACGGGAGAGGCGGTTCATGGTTCCTCCAATCGAGGCCGCGCGCCGGGTCGACTTGATCCCTCGCGGCTTCTCGCGATGGGATCGGGCGCGCTTCGTCGACGACACGGGTAGAGTCACTGCACGGACAGCAGCCGCTGCGTGTTAGCGTTCACACGGAACGTGCGAGGTCTGACACGTCCCGGTCCGCGGGGCAACGCCCCATTCCGCAACGCGCCCGAAGACCCGGGCCACAGGTTGGAATCCCCGGCAACGATGCCCAGGCCGTGCCGATCGGCCGGCACGCCGGTTCGCGATCTACAACGCGCTAGACGCTCCTACCTCGCGCACGCCGCCTCGACGTCGGCGATCTCCTTCGGCACACCGGCGGTCAGGTTCACGGGGCCGTCCTCGCCGACGAGGACATCGTCCTCGATCCGGATCCCGACGCCGCGGAGGCCGACCGGCGCGGTCTCGTCATCGGGCGCGACGTAGAGGCCGGGCTCGATCGTGAGCACCATGCCGGGCGCGAGCGGCCGGGGCTTGCCGTCCACGTGGTAGTCGCCGACGTCGTGCACGTCCATGCCGAGCCAGTGGCTGGTCCGGTGCATGTAGTACGTCTTGTACGCGCCGTCGGCGATCCGCTCCTCTGCGGTCCCCTGGAGCAGGCCGAGGGCGATGAGACCCTCGGTGAGACGGCGCACGGCGACGTCGTGCACGGCCTCGACGGTCGTGCCGGGGCGGACGGCGGCGATCGCCTCCTTCTCGGCGGCGAGGACGACGTCGTAGAGATCGCGCTGCGGGCTCGTGAACTCGCCGGAGACCGGGAACGTCCTCGTCACGTCGGCGGAGTACCAGCCGTACTCGCCCCCGGCGTCCACGAGGCACAGCTCGCCGTCGCGCAGGACTCCGTCGGCCGCGCGGTAGTGCAGGACGGTCGCGTTCGGGCCGGCGGCGACGATCGTCCCGTACCCGGGGCCGTTCCCGCCGCGCCGCCGGAACGCGTACTCGATCTCCGCCTGAACCTGGTGCTCGCGGCGGCCGTCGATCCCGTCGCGCATGGCGGCGAGGTGGCCTTCCGCGGTCACGTCGGCGGCCTTGCGGAGGAGCGCGATCTCATCGGGCGCCTTCACGAGCCGGAGCTCGTGCAGGATCCGGCCGCTGTCCACCAGCGCCTCGGGCGCGCGCTTCCCGCTGCGGACGCCGTTCCGGAGCTCGACCAGCGCCCGCGTCACCCGCGCGTCCCACGCGGCGTCGAATCCCAGCCGATACCAGAGCGTCCGCGCGCCCTCGAGCCGCCCGGCGAGCTGCACGTCGAGCTCGGACACCGTCCGCGCGTCGTCGGCGAGATAGATCTCCTTCGCGCCCTCCACCCCGGCGCGCCGGCCGGTCCAGATCTCCTTCTCCTTGTCGCGCGGCCGGACGAACAGGACGAGCCTCCGCTCGCCGCCGGTCGCGAGGAAGAGCGCGCAGCCGGTGGGCTCGTCGAGGCCGATCGCCCAGGCGTAGTCGGAGTCCTGCCGGAAGACGTACTCCGCATCGTTGTTCCGGAGCTTCTCGTCGGCGGCGGGGAGGAGCAGCGCGCCGCCGCCGCGGCGCTCCATCTCCTCGAAGATCCGGGTTCGGCGGGCGCGGTAGACGTCGGGGTCGAAGGTCATGGTTGGTGCGGAATCATAGCGGGGGACGAGGCCGTCGTCCGCTCGCCCTTCGACTCCGGGCCCGCTGTGCGGGCCCTACGC
>JAEZXM010000296.1 GCA_023419875.1 Pseudomonadota bacterium
TTTCCTGGAAACGCTGCGGAGCGCGTACCTGCCGAGCCGCGCGCTCGCCGGGGCGGAGGAAGGGGCGGCGCTGGAGCGGCTGGCGGCGGTGGCCCCGATCGCGGTGGGCAAGGCGCCGATCGGAGGCCACGCCACTGCCTACGTCTGCGAGCGAGGGGCCTGCCAGCTCCCCGTCATCTCGTCCGAGAAGCTCTTTGGCCAGATCACGACCGTCCGGGCTTACCCGACGTGAGGGATCCCGTACCGTGCGGGACGGGCGCACACCGACGCACGCCGCACCCATGCCCACATGCCCATCGGGCACTCGGCCGCATAGGTGCAAAGTCAATGAAAAGCGAATAACGATTGAGCCAAGCTTGTTCCGTCCAAGGCCGCCCTGCGCGGCGGCCCGGCCGAGGCGGGCGCGCCGGGAAACTCCCTCTCCTGGCGCACTCGCTACGGCTCGCCGGAAACGGGCCCTGCCGACTCCCTCACGGCAGGGCCCGGATCCGGCACTCGCGGAGCTCCCCCCGCCGCTGCCGCCGCTACCTCTCGCGGTCCAACACCGAGAACGGCCGCTCGCCCTTGAACACCCGGAACAGCAGGTAGAGCGCGGGGAAGAGCAGCACTGCGCCCGCGGCGAGCGCCCAGAGCACCGGCACGAGCGTCGCCCGCGGCGCGGCCGCGCCCTCGAGCGTGAGCTCCGGCGCGACGACGTACGGGTACTGCGAGGCGCCCCACCCGACGACGATGAGCGCGGCCTGCACCGCGGCGGCGGCGCGGGCGAGGCGGACCCGATCCCGGACCAGCGCGACGAAGCCGGTGACGGCGGCGACCGCGGTCGCGAGATGGAGCGGGATCGTGAAACCGCGTCGGGTGAGGCCGGCGAAGACCGCGGGCGCTTCGCGATGCGAGAGGAGCAGCACGGCGAGGGCGCAGGCGAACACGGCGACGCCGGAGATCATCGCCCGGATCCGGAAGTCGCGCCGCAGCTCGCCCTCGGCCTCGACCGCGAGGTAGCAGGCGGCGAGGAACGCGAACAGCGCGGCGGCGAAGAGGCCGACGGCGACGGTGAAGGGCGAGAGCCAGGCGAGCGCGTCGCCGCGGACGGCCGCGCCCGGCCCGGCCCGCCCGGAGGCGACCGCCCCGACCACCATCCCCAGGATCACCGGGGTCACCACCGAGGAGACGGAGAAGGCGAGCCCCCAGCGCTCCTGCACGCCGTCGTCCGGGTGGTCGTACGTGCGGAAGGTGAAGGCCGCCCCGCGGAGCACGATCCCGACGAGGAGGAGCGTCAGCGGGAGGAAGAGCGCGGTGGAGACCGACGCGAAGGCCGCGGGGAAGCCGGTGAAGAGGAGCACGATGACGAGGATCAGCCACACGTGGTTCGCCTCCCACACCGGGCCGATCGCGTGCTCGATGAGCTCGCGCTGCGCGCGCCGCCGCGGCCCGGAGGCGAGGAGGTCCCAGATCCCGCCGCCGTAGTCGGCCCCGCCGAGCAGCGCGTACAGGACGAGGGCGGCGAGCATCGCCGCGCCGAGCAGCACCTCGGGCGTCATGGCGCCACCTCCCCCGACCGCGCGGCGGTCGAATCGTGCGGCCCGTGCGCGATCTGCCGCCGGAGCAGCACGATCACCATGAGGCCGAGGAACAGGTACAGCACTCCGAACGCGACGAAGGGCACGGTGAGGTTCTTCACCGGCGTCACCGCTTCCGCGACGCGCATCACCCCCTGGATGACGAACGGCTGCCGCCCCCACTCGGTGACCAGCCACCCGGCCTCGAGCGCGAGGAAGCCGGCCGGGCCGAGCGCCACCAGGCCCCACAGGAGCCGCCGGCCGGGCTCCCGCTTGCGCCACCGGGCGTGGGCCCACGCGAGCGCCGCGAGGGCGAGGAGGCCGCCGAGCCCGACCATGCCCTGGAACGCGAAGTGGGTGAGGCTCGGGTTGGGCCAGTCCTCCCGCGGGAACGCCTCGAGCCCCTTCACCTCCGCGCCCGGGTCGTGGAAGGCGAGGAGCGAGAGGCCGTTCGGGATCTCCAGCGCGAAGCGGGTCTCGCGCGCTTCCACGTCGGGCAGCCCGCCGAGCCGGAGCGGCGCGCCGCGCTCGGTCCGGAACTGCGCCTCCATGGCCGCGAGCTTCATCGGCTGCGTCTCCGCCACCTTGCGCGCCGAGAGGTCGCCCGAGAGCGGCTGCAGGAGGGCGGCCGCCGCGCCGACGCCCATCACGATGCGGAGCGCCGCACGATGGAACTCCGTGTCGCGAGCTCGCAGCAGGTACCACGCGTGAATGCCCGCCACCGCGAACGCCGTCGCGACGTAGCAGGACAGGAGAACGTGCAGGACCTGCTGCCACCAGCCGGGCGGGAACATGGCGACGAAGGGCCGGACGTCCTGCGCCGCGCCGGTGGCGTCCACGGTGAACCCGGCGGGCACGTTCATCCAGGCGTTGGCGAGGGTGACGAAGAAGGCCGAGGCCGCGCCGCTCGCCGCGACGACCCAGCCGGCGGCGAGGTGGAGCCGCGGCGAGACCCGGCCCCAGCCGTAGAGGTAGATGCCGAGGAAGATCGCCTCCGCGAAGAACGCGAACCCCTCCATCGAGAAGGGCATGCCGATGATCGGCCCCGCGAACCCCATGAAGCGGGGCCAGAGCAACCCGAGCTCGAACGAGATCACCGTCCCCGAGACCGCGCCCACCGCGAACAGGATGGCCGTCCCCTTCGCCCACCGGCGGGCCAGCTCCCGGTAGACCTCGGAGCCGGTCCGGAGGGCGCGTCCCTCGGCGAGCACCATGAAGAGCGGCATGGCCACGCCCACGGCGGCGAAGACGATGTGGAAGGCGAGCGAGACGCCGAAGAGCGAGCGGGCCGCGAGGAGGTCGGACATGGCGCGCGCATCTTCCGATCGAAGGCAACGGACCGCCCCGGCCCGTTCGGGGCGAAGGTCACTTCGTCCCGTCCGCGAGCGCCGCGCGCAGCACCGCCGGCACGTTCGTGATGATCGCGCTCACGCCCACCGCGGCGAGTCGCGCGGCGAGCGCGACCTCGTCCACCGTCCACACGTTCACGGAGAGCCCGGCACGCAGCCAGCGCCGGGCCCGCGCGGGCGTGACGAGGCTCGCCTCCGGGTGAACGGCCGACGGGCGGAGCGCCGCGACGGCGGCCGAGGCGCGGAGCCGCCACAGACACCTTCCGTCGAACAGGAACCCGCGCGCCACCTCGGGCGCCGCCCCGCGGAACCCGGCGAGCAGGCGGGCCTCGAAGGAGGAGACGACGACGCGGTCCGCGGCCCCGGCCCGCCGGATCACCGCGGCGGCGGAGGCGGCGAGCCGGAGATCGCCGCCCTCGCCCTTGAGCTCCACGTTCACCGTCGCCCCGGGGAGCTCCTCCAGGACCTCGTCGAGCAGGGGGATCCGCTCCCCCCGGAACCGCTCACCCTTCCACCCGCCCGCATCGAGCGCCCGCAGCGTCGCCAGCGGAGTCTCCGCCACGCGCAGCGGCGCGCCCGCGGTGCGGCCTGCGTCCGCGTCGTGGATCACCACCACCTCGCCCGTGGCGCAGCGCCGGACGTCCAGCTCGACGCCGTCGGCCCCCTGGGCGATCGCGAGGCGGAAGGCGGCCAGCGTGTTCTCCGGGGCGTCGCTGCTGGCGCCTCGGTGTCCGAGGACGAGCGGGCGGGCGGCGGAAGGCGGCGAAGGCACGAATCTCTCGATCGCGCCCTTGCGCCACGGCCAGGGGGCCTGGCGGCGGCCGGCGCGCGCCGCTATCCTACGCTCGGGATGACCGAGATCGTCCTCGTCACGATCGTGATCGTACTCGTGCTCGGCGCGGTGAAGATCCCCGCGCTGGGCGACGCCATCGGCCGCCGGCTCCGGGGCTCGGCAACCGCCCGCACGCCACCGGTGCCGCCGGAGTCGTAGGGCTCACCGCTGCCGCGCCCGTGCCAGCCGCGCTGCCAGCGCGCGCACGAGCGGGTGGATCGCGCCGTCCCGGCCGAGATCGGTGAGGTCGGCCTTGGCGAGAAAGCCGAGCAGCTTCATCGCCACCGCCGGCTCCGCGTACGGGTTCCGCGCGATCGCGAGGGCCACGGGCGGCTGGGTGCGCCAGCGCGGGGACTCCGCGAGGAGCCGCAGCGTCTCCGGCCGGCAGGGGCGCCGGGCGGCGATCCGGACCGCGAAGGGCTCCGTGAGCTGCGGGTTCTTGAGGAGCTCGCGCACCACCTCGGGCGCGCCCTCCGCCGCGAGCCGTGCGAGCAGGTCCGGATCCTTCCGGGCGCGGGCGAGCGCCTTCTTGTGCCCGAGGGAGAGGTGCGCGAGCCGCGCGTCCGGCGGCTCCCGGGGCGGCGTCCACGGCTTGAGCGGCGGCGGCGCGAGGAAGAGGCTCGTCACCTCCGTGAGCTCCCGCTCGGCCGCGGCCTCGTACACCGCGGCGCAGGCGTCGTACTCGAGGCCCGGATCGAGGAGGCCCTGGCCGATGGCGAGGAGCGCAACCCGGTCCTCCGGCGCGGGGCTCCGCGCCAGCGCGGCGATGACCTCGGCGGTCGCCTGGGGATGACCCCTGCCGATGGCCCGCGCCGCGGCGCGGGCCCGGATCGGGCCCTCGGGAAGTACACCGAGCTGGTGGGAGAGCGCGCGGGCGGAGGCCTCGGCCACCATCTCTCGCCCCTCGTGCTCGCCGCCGGGCTTCACCGGACCGCGGCCCCGGCCTGGAGCCGGACGCTCGTGCCGCTGAGGTCGGCGGGCGCGTCCGCGATCGTGAGGAGGAATCCGAGCCGATCGCCGGCGGCGACCCGCTTCGGCGCGCGCTTCGCAAGCTCGGCCGCGAGCGCCTCGAGGCCCGCGCGATCCGCCGCCTTCCAGACCTCCTCGGGCGTGGGCACCGCGCCGGCCACGACCTCGCCGTGCGCCATCACCTGCCCGTCGCGGACGAGCTCGGCCGCCACCTTCACGCCGCCCGCGGGCGCGCCCTCTCGACAGATCACGACGCCCCGCAGGAACAGGACGGACCCTCCGGAGGACTGCGGGTAGACGCCGGTCCGGACCTCCGCGATTTCGAACGGCGCATCCGGCGCGCGCTCGCCGCGGAGCGTTTGGAGGAGGCGGGACGGCCGCAGGGCACCCGGCCCGAGCGGCGCGTCGCCGCGCAGCACCACGCGGATTCCCAGGGCGACCGCCACGAGGGCGACGAGGGCGAGCGCGTTCACCGCTGCGCTCCGGACGATGCCGCGTCTGTGGGCGAGCGGCGGATGCCCCGAGGCCGCCGCCGGCTCCGCCTGGATCGGCTCGGGGCGCGGCCGCGGGGGCGGGCGCGGAGGCGCCAGGTCTTCCGCCGGGGGGACCGCGAGCC
>JAEZXM010000381.1 GCA_023419875.1 Pseudomonadota bacterium
ACGGCGTCGTAGGTGACGACGTTCTGGACCGTGGTGGCGGCGTTCCGCACCTGCCGGACCGTGCCGCGAAAGCGACGGCCCGGGAACGCGTCCACGGTGAAGGTCGCCGGCATCCCCGCGTCGAGCCGCCCCACGTCCGACTCGGCGACGCTGGTGTTCACCTGCATCTTCGAGAGGTCCTCGGCGATGACGAACAGGGTGGGCGCCTGGAGCGACGCGGCCACCGTCTGCCCCACGTCCACGGAGCGCGAGATGACGACTCCGTCGGTGGGCGAGACGATCGTCGTGTAGGCGAGGTTCACCTGCGCCTGCGAGAGCGATGCGCGGGCCTGAGCGAGCGCGCCCTGCGCGGACCTCACGCTCGCGGCGGCGGCGACCGCGCCGGACTCGGCGGTGTCGAGATCGGCGGCGGCGACGAGCTTGCGCTCGGCCAGCTCGCGGGTGCGGCCGAGCTGGCGGCGCGCGTCCTCGGCCTGCGCCTCGGCGCGGGCCAGGTTGCCCTCCGCCGCCATGACGTTGGCCCGCGCCTGCTCGACCGCCGCCTGGAAGAGCTGGGGATCGAGCTTCGCGATCACCTGGCCCTTCCTCACCGGCGAGTTGAAGTCCGCGTGGAGCGACGCGATCCGTCCCGACACCTGGCTGCCGACCTGCACGGTCACGAGCGCCGACAGCGTGCCGGTCGCGGTGACGCGGGCGACGACCTTGCCCCGGTCGACGGGCGCGGTCTCGTAACGGAAGCGGGAATCGTCGCCGGAAGCGGAGAGGCGCCAGGCGAGCAGGCCTCCCCCCAGGCAGACGACGGTGGCGAGGGCGATCCAGCGGCTTCGAGGCATGGGAGCGGGGAGCTGGGGAGCTGGGGCTCGTGGTTTCGTCGGACGGCGCTTACCACGTCTGAACACTTGGAACCCCTGGACATTACCCGCTCCGACGGGCCTTTCCGGCACAAGCGATGCATTCCCCGGATGGGGCCTGGGGCCGTACCCGGCGCGAAGACCCAGCGTGTTCCTTGCCGACAGCTTCCACCATCGCCTCGCCACCTCGATCGGGTTTATGGTGCCGTCGAACGCGGCGCGTCACCGCGCCCGCCGGCCTCATCGGAACCACCACCTCTCCATGAACGTCCTCGTCCTCAACTGCGGCTCTTCCTCGGCCAAGTTCGCGGTCCTTGATGTTGCGGGCTCGCGTGAGCTCGTCTCCGGAATCGCCCAGCGCCTGGGCTCGCCCGAGGCGACCCTGGACTGGAAGCGCGACGGCCGGAAGGAGTCTCGCGCGCTCCCCGGCGCCGGACACGACGCGGCGCTGCGGGCGGTCGGCGAGCTGCTGCAGCAGCTCGGGCTCGCCGGAGGGCTCCTCGGGATCGGCCACCGGGTCGTCCACGGCGGTTCGAGGTTCTCCGGCTCGATGGCGATCACGCCCGAGGTGGTGGCGATGATCGAGGAGTGCATCCCGCTCGGCCCGCTCCACAACCCGCCGAACCTCGTCGGCATCCAGATCGCGCGCGAGCTCTTCCCCGGGCTGCCGCAGGTGGCGGTGTTCGACACCGCCTTCCACCAGACCATCCCGCCCGTCGCCTACACGTACCCGGTGCCGTACGAGTGGCTCGAGCGGCACGGCGTCCGCCGCTACGGCTTCCACGGCACGAGCCACCGCTTCGTCGCCCGGCAGGCGCTGGTGCAGGCCGATCTTCCGCCCGACGACCACGCGATCGTGACCGCGCACCTCGGCAACGGCTGCTCCTGCACCGCGGTCCGGAACGGGAAGAGCGTGGACACGACCATGGGGCTCACGCCGCTGGAGGGCGTGATGATGGGCACGCGGAGCGGCTCGGTCGACCCGGCGATCGTCGGCCACATGGCGACCGCCCTCGGCCGGCCCGAGCGGGAGATCCTCGAGATGCTCAACAAGAAGTCGGGCCTCCTCGGCCTCTCCGGCCTCTCGAACGACATGCGCACGGTGGAGGAGGCCGCGTCGCAGGGGAACGCGCGCGCGCGGCTCGCGATCGACGTCTTCTGCCGGGTGCTCGCCAAGGCGCTCGCGGCGCTGGTGGTGCCGCTCGGCCGCCTCGACGCGCTCGTGTTCACCGGGGGCATCGGTGAGAACTCGGCCGCCATCCGGGCCCGGGTCGTCGAGCAGCTCGGGTTCCTCGGGCTCCGGCTCGACCCGGCGCGGAACGCCCGGCACGGCCGCGAGGAGCGCGGGCGGATCACCGCCGGCGAGCGGCCGCTGGCGCTCGTCGTACCCACCAACGAGGAGCTGATGATCGCGATGGACACGGCCGAGATCGCCGGCAGGAAGTGAACGGAGGCCGCCGAGATGCCCACCACCCTCCTCATCGCCCCCGCCGGCCGCCACGTCGGCCTCACCACCGCCTGCCTCGGCATCGTCCGCGCGCTCGACCGCAAGGGGCTCCGGGTCGCCTTCGTGAAGCCCATCGCCGGCCGCGGCGAGGACCACTCCGTGGACCTCGTGTCGCTCGGCGCCCACCTCTCCCCGCCGGCGCCCATCACCCGCCACGTCGCCGAGGAGCTGCTCGCGCACGGGGACGACCAGACGCTGATGGAGCAGGTGGTGGAGATCGCCGCCCGCTCGGCCCGCGGGGCGGACGTGCTCGTCGCCGAGGGGATGGTGCCCGAGACGGGCATGGTCTACTCGACCCGCGTCAACGCCCTCATGCTCCGAGCGCTCGACGCCGAGCTGGTGCTGGTGGCGGCCCCGCGGGACCAGAGCCCGGAGGAGATCGCGGGTGCGGTGGCGATCGCCGCGCGCGGCTACGGCGCGCTGGCCGAGGGACGGACGGTGTACTGCATCCTGAACCGCGTCTGCGCCGGGCCGGTGGCACGGGAGCACACGGACGAGACCGGCCTCGGGCCGACCTGGGGCCCCTGCGGCAACTGCCCGGGGATGACCGCCACCGAGGAGTTCCTCGGCGCCCACCGGAAGGCGCTCGTGGCGGAGGGGCTCCGGCCGCTCGCCCTCGTCCCGTGCAACACCGAGCTCGCCGCCCCGCGCACGAGCGACGTCGCCCTCGCGCTGGGGGCAAAGATTCTCTCCGGCGGCGACGCGCAGGCCCGCCGGGTCCGCGACGTCGCCGTCTGCGCGATGACCGTGCCCAACGCGCTTCGCGCGCTCCGGCCCGGGACGCTGGCCATCACCCCGGGTGACCGGAACGACGTCCTCCTCGCCGCCGCGATGAGCGCCACGAGCGGCACGCGCCTCGCGGGCGTGATCCTCACCGGCGGGCTCGACCCGGATCCGGGCGTGCTCGCCCTCTGCAAGCGCGCCTTCGACGGCGGCCTCCCGCTCCTCGCGGTCCAGGACGGCAGCTACGCCGCGGCCACGCGGGTCGCCACGCTCAGCCCGGAGATCCCGTCCGACGACCGTGAGCGCGTCGAGCGGACCATGAACTTCGTCGCCGACCGGATCGACCCGGAGTGGCTGGACAGCTTCGGGACCGCCAGCCGGCAGCCGCGGCTCTCGCCGCCCGCCTTCCGGCACCGGCTCATCGAGGCCGCCAGGTCCGACCCGAAGCGCATCGTGCTGCCCGAGGGGGCCGAGCCGAGGACCGTGACCGCCGCGTCGATCATCGAGTCCCGCGGCATTGCCCGGTGCGTGCTGCTCGGCGATCCCGACGAGATCCGCGACGTGGCCGCGCGCCAGGGCGTGACCCTGCCCCAGACCATCGAGATCGTGAACGCCGAGGCGATCGCTCCGCGGTACGTGACGCCGCTGGTGGAGCGTCGCAAGGCGAAGGGGATGACGCCGGAGCTCGCGGCCCAGGAGCTCGCCGACCCCATCATGGTGGCCACCATGATGATGGCGCTCGACGAGGCGGACGGGCTCGTCTCGGGCGCGGTCCACACCACCGCGCACACGATCCGCCCGGCGCTCCAGCTCATCAAGACCGCCCCCGGCGCCCACCTCGTCTCGAGCGTGTTCTTCATGTGCCTGCCCGAGCAGGTGCTCGTGTTCGGCGACTGCGCGGTCAACCCGAACCCGACCGCCGAGCAGCTCGCGGACATCGCCATCCAGAGCGCCGACTCGGCGGTGGCCTTCGGCATCCCGGCGCGGGTGGCGATGCTCTCCTACTCCACCGGCACGTCGGGCGAGGGCGAGGACGTGGAGAAGGTGAAGCGGGCGACCGAGATCGCCCAGCAGCGCCGGCCCGACCTGCTCGTCGACGGCCCGCTCCAGTACGACGCCGCGGTGATGCCCGACGTCGCCCGCCAGAAGGCGCCCCGTTCCAAGGTCGCCGGCCAGGCCACGGTGTTCATCTTCCCCGCCCTCAACACCGGGAACGTGACGTACAAGGCCGTGCAGCGGTCCGCCGGTGTCGTCTCCATGGGGCCGATGCTCCAGGGGCTCGCCAAGCCGGTGAACGACCTATCGCGCGGCTGCCTGGTCGAGGACATCGTCTTCACGATCATCCTCACCGCCATCCAGGCGCAGCAGGTGGCGCGAGCGAAGGCGAGTCGAGCAACGTGAGATTCGAGGAGCTCCCCCCTCCCGAGCAGCTCGTCCAGGTGATGGACCGGATCTACCGGCAGGGGCTCACCACCACCTCCGGCGGCAACCTCTCCGTGCGCGGCCCGGGCGGCGAGCTCTGGATCACCCCGAGCGGCGTGGACAAGGGCGCGCTCACCCCCGGTGACATCGTCCGGGTGACGCCCGACGGGCGGACGGAAGGGCGTCACCGGCCCTCGGTCGAGCTCCCCTTCCACGAGGTCGTCTACCAGAGCCGGCCCGACCTCCACGGCATCGTCCACGCCCACTCCGCCGGCCTGGTGGCGTTCAGCCTCGTGCGGCGCGTCCCGGACACGACCCTCGTTCTCGGGGCCCGTGCCGCGTGCGGAGCGGTAGGCCTCGCCGGCTACGGTCTGCCGGGGAGCGACGCGCTCGGCGCACGGATCGGCGAGACGTTCGGGAGCGGGTGCGACGCCGTCGTGCTGGAGAATCACGGCGCGGTGGCGGGCGGCCGCGATCTCGGCCGGGCGTTCGCGGCCTTCGAGGCGCTCGAGCTGTGCGCCCGGATCGAGATCGAGGCCCGCCGGATCGGAGCGCCGGTCGGGCTCACGGACGAGCAGCTCCGGCTCTCGGAGGTGCACGAGGCGGCGGAGCTCGAAGAGCGCGCTGCGCACGCGCCCGACGCCGAGGAGCGGCGCGCGCGGGAGGAGGCGGTCGCCTTCGTGCGCCGCGCCTGCGCGCACGGGCTCTTCGGGAGCGCGCACGGCGCGGTCTCCGTCCGGCTCGGCGGCGACGCGTTCCTCGTCACCCCGGCAGCGCGCGATCGCCTCTCCCTCGAGCCCGAGGACCTCGTCCGGATCGACGGCGGGCGGCGGGAGGCCGGCACGCGCCCCGACCCCTCGGCGCGGTTCCACGCGGCCCTCTACGCCCGGCACCCCGACGTCTCCGCGGCGATCGTCGCCTGCCCACCGAGCCTCGCCGCCTTCGCGGTCACCGCCGAGCCGTTCGACACCCGGACGATCCCCGAGTGTTACATCGTGCTCCGCGAGGTCCCGAAGCTGCCGTTCGGCGCGACCTTCCTCGACGCGGAGGCGACCGCCGCGCGCCTCACGCCCGCGGCGCCCGTCGCCATCGTGCAGAACGAGGGCACGATCGCGACCGGCGGCTCGCTGCTCCAGGCGTTCGACCGGCTCGAGGTCGCCGAGCACAGCGCGCGTGCCCTCATCGCGTGCCGGAGCCTGGGCGAGCGGGTGCCGATCGGCGACGCGGAGATCGACGAGATCCGGCGGGCGTTCCGACTGTAGTCTGTACGCCTACAGTCGCGCACTCACGCCACCAGGCGACCACTTCTATCGGCTGTGTCGCACCCGCATTGCTTGCTGCGCCTCGGCCAAGTTGCCACAATGCCCGCCCATCGGCACCGAACGGGTCGTAACTCGCTGGCCAAAGCCGCGCTTCAGCTCCCGAAGAGGCCCATGCCGCTGACCCTCGACCGCACCGAATCCCCCTTCCGGCTGGGACAGGCGCCCAACCCGCTCGCGCAGGGCGCGCTCGCGCTGGCGGAGAAGGCCCTCGGGCTCGAGGAGCTCGACCGGCTGTACCCGCGCTTCCAGTCGTTGTGCGGCGAGCCGTGGGCCGCGGCCCTCGAGGTGCTCCAGGTCGGCATCGACCTCCGCGGGAGCCTGGACCTGCCGGCCTCCGGGCCCGTGCTGGTGGTCGCGAACCATCCGCTGGGAGGGCTCGAGGGCGTCGCGCTCCTCAAGCTGCTCAAGGCGCAGCGGCCGGACACGTTGCTCGTCGCGAGCCAGCTCCTGCGCGTGCCGGAGCTCCAGCCCCACCTCATCGGGCTCGACCTGTTCGGCCCTCGCGTGCGCCGCCTTCCGGCCCGCACGGTGCGCAAGGGCCTCCGTCAGGCGCTGCGCCACCTCGCGGCCGGCGGCTGCCTGGCCTGCTTCCCCGCGGGCGAGACCTCGAACCTCGATCTCCCCTGGAACCCCTGGGTCGTGCGGCTCGCCCGCACCGCGAACGCGCCGGTGCTCCCGGTCTGGTTCGCGGGCAAGGGCTCCAACGCGGCCGCCTCGCAGGCCGCGCGGCTCCTCCACCCGTCGATCCGCACCGCGCTGGTCGCGAAGAAGGTGCTGAAGCGCCAGGGCTCGACCCTCCGCGTCGAGGCGGGCGGGCTCATCCAGGCGAAGCGCCTCGCCTCGCTCGCGCCGGAGCAGGCGATCGCGCTCGTCCGCAGCCACATCGCGCTGCTCGCCAACCGGGCCGACGAGCCCGCGGCGAAGGCCGACCCCGCGCCGGCGCAGGTCAAGGGCCGAGGGCAGGAGCCGCTC
Source organism: Pseudomonadota bacterium (assembly GCA_023419875.1). Lineage (GTDB taxonomy): Bacteria > Myxococcota > Myxococcia > Myxococcales > Anaeromyxobacteraceae > Anaeromyxobacter. The sequence continues at coordinate 6,798 of JAEZXM010000381.1, forward strand.
GCCGAGCCCCAGGATCCGGCCGCGCTGGCGGCGGAGATCGCCGCGCTGCCGCCGGACCAGCGCCTCGCCACGGGCTGCGGGCTGGAGGCCTGGGTCGCCCGCGCGAGCCAGATCCCGGCGCTGCTGCTCGAGCTCGGGCTCGAGCGCGAGCGCGCTTTCCGAGGGGTCTGCGAGGGCGCCGGGAAGAGCCGCGACCTCGATCGCTTCGACGAGTGGTACCTGCACCTCCTGCTCTGGGATCCGGCGGCGCACCGGCTCGCCGGCGGCTACAGGATGGGCCCGACCGACGAGATCCTCGCCGAGCGCGGCAAGGCCGGGCTCTACACGCAGACGCTCTTCCACATGTCCACGGGGCTGCTCAAGCAGATCGACCCCGCGCTGGAGATGGGCCGGAGCTTCCTGCGCGACGGATACCAGGGGACGCACGGGCCGCTGATGCTGCTCTGGAAGGCGATCGGGAAGTGGCTCCTCCTCCACCCGCGCTACCGCCGGCTGTTCGGCGCGGTGTCCATCAGCGACGCCTACCGGCCGATCTCGCGCGCGCTCATGGCCCGCTGGTGCGCGCGCCACCTGCGGCTCGAGGGGGCGAACCCGCTGCGGATCATGCCCCGCCGGCCGTTCTTCGCGAAGCTCCAGGGCGAGGTGCGCGGGCTGCCCGACGAACTGGAGGACTTCGAGGCGCTCGACGAGGCGATCTCGCTGCTCGAGGGCGACAAGGGCGTGCCGATGTTGTTCAAGCACTACGCGAAGCTCGGCGGGAAGTTCGCCGGCTTCAACGTCGACCCCGGCTTCGGCGACGCGCTCGACGGCCTCGTGGTGGTGGACCTCGCGGACACCGACACCCGGTTGCTCGGCATGTACATGGGGCGCGAGGAAGCGCGCGCCTTCCAGGCGCGGCACCGGGGCGAGGGCGGGCGGTAGCGCCGCCTGCCGCCGTACAGTACAGTCGGCGGCGATCTCCACAACGGCCGTCTCGCGCCCCGGCCTCGCCATGCCGACGCCAAGTTTCCCCGAGCCCACCCGGAAGCGTCTCGTCGCCCCGGCGATCGCCCTCGCCGTCGTCGCCGCCTGCGCGCGCGACGTCGAGGTGACGGTGGTGGTCGAGTCGACGCCGCTCCTCGACCGGGCCCGCATGGACGCGAACCCGGTGGGCGAGGCGGGGATGGGGGCGCGACTGTTCGTGAAGGTCCCGAGGCGGGGGACGAAGCCGTTCTGGGCGGTGAAGGGCGCGGGTACGTTCGTGCGGTCGGACGACGTCGCGCCGTTCCCCGTCGCGGGCTCGCCCGCCTTCGTGACGGCGGAGGCGCTCGCGGTGACCGCGCCGGACGGGGCGGTGGTGAAGGAGCTTCGCATCGGCAGTCCGGTGCGCACCTTCAGCGCTCCGGCCCTCGCGGATCGAAGGCGGGTCGCGATCGTCGAGAACGGCGCGGTGGTCGGCTTCTGCGACGCCGGCGGCCTGAGCGCGGAGAAGCCGCCCGCGACGCTCTTCGCCGGGCGCGTCCACGAGCTGGTGCGCACCGGCGACTTCGAGGGCGCGGCCCGGTTCCTCGTGGCCGCGGTGGGGGCCTACCCCCGCGAACCCACCCTGGAGCCCTGGGTCGAGCCCGTGCGGCGGGCCGCCGACCCGCTCTCGTTCCCGCCCCCGGGCCAGCGGGCGGCGGTGCCGTCCGAGCCGGCGGTGCGCAAGGGGGCCCGCGCCTACGT
>JAEZXM010000396.1 GCA_023419875.1 Pseudomonadota bacterium
TTCCCGCGGCGCCCCGCGAAGCGGTGCCCCGTGCCGCCGCCCCTCGTCCGCGCCCTGGGGAGGGAGCCTCTCGAGACGCTCAGCTCGCGCGATCTCCTGGCGGTGGTCGGCAGCGAGGCGGAGGTGCGCGCGCTCGCGCCCGACGCGGCCGCGTTCGCGGCGATGGCGGAGCTCCCCGGCCTCGGGCTCATCGTCACCGCACCTGCGGCGACGCCCGGCCTCGACTTCGTCTCCCGGTTCTTCGCGCCGAAGGTGGGCGTGCCCGAGGATCCGGTCACCGGCTCGGCGCACTCCACGCTCGTCCCGTACTGGGCGAAGCGGCTGGGAAGGACGCGCCTCGAGGCGGCCCAGCTCTCGAGGCGCGGCGGGCGGCTCTCGTGCGAGGACCGGCCGGAGGCGGAGAAGGTGGGGATCGCGGGAACGGCGGTGGAGTATCTGGAGGGGACGATCGCGATCTGAAGCCGTCTACTCCTCGACGGGCTCCCCCAGGACCGCCCGCACGAGCGGGTTCCCGCACAGGATCCGGAACTCGGACCGGCTGAGCCAGGCGGTGCGCGCGACCCTGCGCCCGCGCAGCGTGAGCCGGATCCGCTCCGCCTCGCGGGTCACGGTCGCGTCCACGCCGTCCTGCGAGAGGTCCTTCTCGAGCGAGCGCAGGTGCCGGTGGATCCGCAGCGCGCGCCTCCCCTCGGGCGACGAGAGCGCGCGGAAGTGGCGGTTCCGGCTGAAGTACCGGTCGTCGCGGAGGCGCTCGAGCGCGCGGAGCAGGAAGCTCGCCATCGAAAGATCAGGGTAACAGAGGGTGCCGGGCGCGAGATAGGGCGCCCGCGGCCGGGGCCGCGAGGACCGTCAACGGGCCATCGCTTCGCTCCTGTGCACGACCCGCTCCACCGCCGCCCGCTCGCGGCGCCGCGCCGGGCCGACCACGACGGCGACGAGGTTCCGCCGACGGAAGGTCTCGCGCGCGATCCGCTGCACGTCCGCGGGGGTCACCGCCTCGACCCGCCGGCAACGCTCCTCGAACCCCTCCGGCGAGGAGAGCACCTCGCCCGCCCCGTACCAGCCGGCGAGGTCGGAGACGGAATCGAGGGAGAAGGCCAGCGTCATCCGGTGCCGCCGCTGGACGCGTTCGAGCTCCTCCTCCGGCACCGGCGTCTCGGCCAGCTCGCCCAGCACCCGGAGGACCTCCTCGATGACGTGCGGGAGCTTGCGCGGCGCGCAGGCGCCGTCGATGACGGTCATGCCCGAGTCGGCGAAGGTGTCGATCCCGGCGTGAAGCGCGTAGGCGAGGCCGCGCCGCTCCACCACCTCGAAGGGCAGCCGGGAGGACAGGCCGTCATCGAGGAGGCGCCGGATGCACAGGTGGACGGGGTAGTCGCGGTGGCGCTCGGGCGGGCACGGGAAGGAGAGCGAGAACTCGGTCTGGGCGTCGTCGTGCTCGACCACCTCGAGCCGCGGCCCCTCCGGCCAGCGCGGCGCGGGTACGTCCACGCTGGGGACGCCGCGCGGGAGCGCGCCCAGGTGCTTCGCCGCCAGGTCCGCCACCTCGCGCGGGTGGACCGGCCCGGCCACGGCCAGGACCAGGTTGGCGCCGTTGTAGAACCGGGAGTGATGGGCGCGGACGTCGCGCGGGCGGAGCCGGCGGACATTCTGCGCAGTGCCGGCGATCTTGAAGCCGAGCGGATGGTCGCCGAAGACGATCCGCTTGGAGAGGTTGTCCGGGTCGATGTCCCGGCCCGAGGCGTCCACCTCGTCGAGGATCTCCTCCAGGATCACCTCGCGCTCCACGTCCATCTCGGTGAGGAGCGGCCGGCGCATGAGGTCGCCCAGCACCGCGAGGCCGGTGCCGACCTGGTGCGGGTGGATGGGGGTGTAGTAGCAGCCGTGGTCGCGGGCGGTGATGCCGTTGAGGCTCCCGCCCGCCGCCTCCACGGTGGCGTTCATGGCGACGGTGTCCGGGTAGCCGACCGACCCGCGGAAGAAGAGGTGCTCGAGGAAGTGCGAGACGCCGTTCTGGGGCGAGGACTCGTGCCGCGATCCGGCACGGACGTAGAGCGCGATCATCGCCGAGTGAAGGCCGGGAGCCCGGGCGGTGAGCACCCGCAGGCCGTTGCCGAGCACGGTCCGGTGGACCTCTCCCCAGTCGTCGCCCGAGCTCCGCGCCCGGGCGGTGCGCACGCGCTCCGCCACCTCGCGGAACGCCGCCACGCGCCCCACCGGCCCCTTGCCACGTCCGTCGTGATTCGTTCGCCTCGGCCTGCGCATCGTCCGCCCCGCTGGGCACCTCCGGCACTACGTGTTCGCCTCCTCCACCGCCGGCAGGGCCGACGCCTTCGGCGCCTGCGGAGCCGCGGGCAGCCGGAGCACGAATACGGTGCCCCGACCGACGGCGCTCTCACACCGGATCACGCCGCCGTGCGACTCGAAGACCTGTTGCGTGAAGGCCAGCCCCAGGCCGGTACCGCGCTCCTTGGTGGAGTAGAACGGTTCGAAGATCCGCGTCAGGTCACCTGGGGGGATGCCCCCCCCGGTGTCCTCGACCAGGGCCTCCACACCGCCCTCGAACGGGCGGGTCCGGACGGTGACACGGCCGCCACCCGGCATCGCCTCGCGCGCGTTGCGGAGCAGATTCATGAACGCCCCCCGGAGCTGGGCCTCGTCCCCCCGCACGGGCGGTACCGGGCCGAGGTCCCGCTCGACCTCGATGCCGGCGGCCGCGAGCTCGGGCGCGAGGAAGTCGAGGAGGCCGCCGAGCAGCTCGGAGAGGTCGAGCGGCTCGAGGGCGGGGCGGAGGCGGGCGAAGCGCAGGTAGTGCTCAGCGACCGCGTTGAGCCGATCGACCTCGCGCGAGATCGACTCGAGGAGGCCCTGCGCCTCCGCGGGCGCGGCGGGCAGGGCGGAGAGCTCCTCGGAGAGCAGCTCGGCGTTGAGCCCGATCGCGTTCAGAGGGTTGCGGATCTCGTGGGTGATCTGGGCGGAGATGCGCCCGACGGCGGCGAGCCGCTCCGCCCGCCGCAGCTCCGATCGCTGCCGGTCGAGCGAGGCCGCCATGGCGTTGAACTCCCGCGCGAGGAGGCCGATCTCGTCGTCGCGGTGGAGCTCCACCTTGCGCGAGAGATCGCCCGCGGCGACCGCCTTCACGCCCTCGGTCAGCCGCTGGATCGGGGCGAGGAGGCGCTGGGAGACGAGCGCCGCCCCCACGCCGACGAGGAGGGCGATGGCGGAGTAGAGCGCGATGAGGAGGACGGTGGTCGCCTCGGTCTGCTCGGTGGCCGAGATCCGATCCTTCACCTGGGACTCGAGGGAGACCTGGAGGAGCTTCACCTCGAGCGAGAGCCCGCGCTCGAGCTGCCGGACGCGGTTCACGCGGACGTCGAGCGCGGCCGCGCTCGCCGGATCGCCGCCGTCCCCGGCGCGAACGGCGGCGAGGAGGGCGCGCGCCTCGCGGTCGTAGACCTCCCACCGGCTCGCGAGCCGGTCGAGACGAGCGGCGACGTCGGCGAGCGATCGATCGTCCTCGCGGACCCACGGCGCCGCCGCGGCCAGCACGCGCTCGCCCTCCTCCAGCTTCTCCTTCACGAGGGTGGGGAAGTGGGCCTGGGCGAGCGGGAGGTAGGCCTCGCGGGCGGCGGGGTCCATGGCCCGCGCCTCCAGGGCCCGGGTGGCGATCCAGTCCTTCACCTCGAGCTCGGCGGCGATACGGGTGAGGGGGATGTAGCCCGCGTTCAGGAGCCGGAGGTCCCGGCGGAGCTCGTGGAGCCGGATCGCCGAGAAGACCGCCACGGCCGCGAACGCGGCCAGGGAGACCGCGAACGCGAGGAAGATCTTCGTGGCCACGCGACGCATGGAAGGGTCGATCCTAGCCGCTCCGTCCACGGCGTCGGACGGATTCGTTCCCTAACCCGGGGTGCCGCAAGACGCCGCAGCAAGGGCTCGCCTGCCCGCCCCCTGCGCCTTCCCAAGCCAGAAGAACCGCGGTACTCAGGTACGTCTACCCTGGAGCCGTTCCGGCACCGCACGCACCATCGATCTCCCCGGAGTCCTTCCATGGTGAATCCCATCGCCATCCTCGTCGCCATCGCGGGCTTCATGGCCGCGGTCGCCTTCTACCTTTGGGCCCGCGGCGCCCGTGCCGAGGCCGCCGCCAAGGCGGCCGCCGAGGCCCAGCTCCGTACCGAGCTGGATGCCGCCCGCGCCTCCCTCGCCGAGGTGCGCGGGGAGGCCCGCGAGCGGCGCGAGGAGGCCGTCCAGCTCAAGGGCGAGCTCGAGCGCGCGAAGAAGAAGGCGTTCGAGCAGGCGGAGGCGGCGAAGCGTGCCGGCGGGGCCCAGGCCTTGCGGGAGGAGCTCGACAAGGTCGGCCAGCGGCTCCAGGAGGCGCGCGCCGAGGCGGACCACCAGCGGGAGCGGGCCCGCGCCATGGAGCAGGAGCTCGAGAAGGCGAAGCTCGCGGCGGACAGGGCGCGCGAGCAGGCGGAACG
>JAEZXM010000403.1 GCA_023419875.1 Pseudomonadota bacterium
CCTCGGTGGGCGTCGACCGCGGCAAGCCGGTGAGCCCGCGGCGCCGCGACGTCGCCGCCCTCATGCTAACGGGTGCGCTCGATCCCGAGTCGAACATGAACTTCGGCGAGGGCGGCGCGGGCGCCTACACGGACGGAAAGCTCGGGACCCGGATCCACCACCCCGCCGTCCGCAAGGTGGTCGAGCTGTTCGCCCGGTTCGGCGGGGTGACGCGCATCCTCGCCGAAGGGAAGCCGCACGTCGGATCCGACATCCTCCCGGGCGCGATCTCGGCCATGCGCGAGGAGCTGGAGCGCGGCGGCTGTACCTTCCACTGGGACGCGCGGGTCCTGGACCTCGCAGTTTCGGACGGGCGCGTCTGCGGCGTTCGGCTCGCCGACGGCCGGACGATCGACTGCGATCGCCTCGTGCTCGCGCCCGGGAACAGCGCGCGGGAGCTCTTCGAGCTGTTCGCGGCCCGGGGCTGGCCGATCGAGGCGAAGCCGTTCGCTGCCGGCTTCCGCGCGGAGCACCCGCAGGCGCTCGTCGATCGTATCCAGTACGGGATGGAGAAGCGCCATCCCCGCCTGCCGCCGGCCGACTACAAGCTGGCCGACAACCCTCGCGTGGCCGGCGCCGCCCGCGGCGTCTTCTCGTTCTGCATGTGCCCGGGCGGCGTGGTGGTCCCGACGCCCACCGAGCCGGGCATGCAGTGCACCAACGGCATGTCCAACTCGCACCGCTCTTCACCCCTCGCGAATGCCGGGATCGTGGTGGCGGTCTCGGAGGCGGACTTCGCGGCGGAGGGATTCACCGGGGCGCTGGCCGGGCTCGCCTGGCAGCGCAAGTGGGAGCGGGCGGCGTTCGAGCTCGGAGGCGGCGCCTACCGGGCCCCCGCCCAGCGGCTCTCCTCGTATCTCGCGCGCCGGCCGGGTCCCGCGCCGGGCCGCTCCTCGTACCGGCCCGGCCTCACCCCCGCCGACCTGCGCGTCCTCTTTCCCACCGCTCTGCAGGAAGCGCTCGAGCAAGGGATGCGCACCTTCGGCCGTCGTATGCGCGGGTTCGTGACCGATGACGCCGTGCTCATCGGCGTCGAGACCCGGACGAGCTCCCCGTGCCGCCTGGTCCGGGGCGAGGACCTCCAGTCGCCCGGCATCGCGGGGCTCTACCCGGCCGGCGAAGGCGCCGGGTACGCCGGCGGGATCGTGTCTTCCGCGGTGGACGGCCTGCGCGTCGCGGAGGCGATCTGCGCGAGGCTGGAGGCCGCATGAGGCGGATCACCACGCGTTACGTCGTTCGAAACCAGCGCGGGGAGGAGCTCGTCGTCCCTTCGCTCGCGGATCTCCGGACGCTGTACGCGTGCGGCTTCCTCGTGGACGGCGCCGACCTGGTCCGGCGCGAGCGCTCCACCGAGTGGACCCCGGTCGCCAGCTTCGGCGCGCTCCAGGGGGTGCGGGAACGCCGGCAGAGCCCGCTCCGGGTCGCGATCGTGATCGCGGTGGCGCTCGCCCTCGCCGTGGCGATCGGGATCATGACCACGCTCTTCTGGTGAACGCACATGTGGTGAACGCGGGACCGGCTCTCAGGAGGACGCACTCCCCGCGAGCGGCGCGAAGCGCGCGACGCGCCTCCACCGAGGGTGCGAGCTGCCCTGCTCACCCACGAACGGGGATCGACGCGGCGCGCCAGATCTGGATCAATTCGCGGGCACGACGTTCGCCGCGATCCCGGTCTCCCGGACGACGTCGTTCCGGTACTTCTCGGCCGCGGCCCGGGTGTCGAATCTCCCGGTGCGCACGCGGAACCAGTGGCCCTTGCCCGGCACGTCTGCTTCCTCGATGCGCGGTCCGAGGCCGCGCACGCGCTCCGCGAGCGCTTCGGCCTCCCCACGCGTCTGTGCAGCGCCGAGCTGTACGGTCCATGACGCCTCGACCTCCGGCGTCGGCTGGGGCGGCGCGGCCGGACTCGCCGCGTCCGACGAATCGTCGGGCGGCGAAGTGACGGCAGGCGGCGGCGGGGTGGCCGGCTTGGGCGGCGGGGCTGCCGGCGGTTTCGCCCTGGGGAGCTCCTGCGCGAACGTGATGTCACCGGCGGCGACGGCCGGCGCCGTCTTCCCGGACGCCCCGGAGGCGTCGAGCTCCGGCAATGGCGCGGGCGCCAGGGCATCCGCTCGGCGCTCGCCCACGCTCCGCCCGACCTGGAAGCCGAGCAAGAACACGAGGCCCAGCGCCACGAGCGATCCCACGACGATGCCCGCGATCTGGACACCCCCCAGCGACAGCTCGAACCGCTCCCGGATCTTCGCGTTCCCGTGCGCCATGGCCGGAGCCGATTCTAGGCCGAGGCGGGGATATCGCGAGTTTTAGGGCTCGCTCGCCTGCTCGGCCGCTTCCGGCCCTTCCGGCGCCTCCATCGAGTCGGGCGCGGAAACCCCGAGGACGGCGAGCCCGTTCGCGAGCACCTGCTGCAGTGCGCGGCAGAGGAAGAGCCGGGCCGTGCGCTTCACCGGCTCCTCGCACAGGACCCGCAGCTCCTTCTCCTTGTTGCCGAGCGAGTAGTACGAGTGGAAGACCGCGATGGTCTCCTGCAGGTAGAACGCGACCCGGTGCGGCTCGTACGCGAGGGCGGCGGCGGCGAGCATGTCGGGGAAGGCCACGATCCGCCGGATGAGATCCTGCTCCGCCGGGTGCGTGAGCGTACGGACCGCCTCGAGCGCGAACCCGGGCACGTCGTGGCCGCGCTTGCGCGCCTCGCGGAAGATCGACGAGAGGCGCGCGTGTCCGTACTGCACGTAGAAGACCGGGTTCTCCAGGGTCTTCTTCTTCGCGAGCTCCACGTCGAAGTCGAGCGGCGCGTCGGCGCGCCGCGTGAGGAAGATGAACCGGGCGGCGTCCCGGCCGACGTCGTCCACGACTTCGCGCAGGTTCACGAGCGTCCCGGCGCGCTTCGACATCTTGAAGGCTTCGCCGGAGCGGAGGAGGTTCACCATCTGGATGACGATGACGTGCAGGTCCTCCCGCGACCCGCCGAGCGCCTCGAGCGCCGCCTCGAGCCGCGGGATGTAGCCGCCGTGGTCGGCGCCGAGCACGTCCACGAGCACGTCGGCGCGCTGCTTCTTGTCCCAGTGGTAGGCGATGTCGGCGCAGAAGTACGTCGGCGTCCCGTCCGCCTTCTTCACCGGGCGGTCCACCTCGTCGCCGAACCTCGACGAGCGGAAGAGCGTCAGGTCGTCCGAGACGGAGACCCCTTCCTCCTCCGGCTGTGGCTGCGGCGGGGGCTGGCCCTTCTTGGACTTTGGAGGCGGCAGCTTCCCGACGTAGACGAGGTCCATCTTCTCCAGCATGCGGAGGAACCGATCCACGGTCCCGGACTCGTAGAGGGCCTTCTCGGAGGACCACCGGTCGAACTGGATGTTGATCGCGGCGAGGTCGTCGCGGATGAGGGCCAGAACGTGCTCGACGGCCCGATCGCGGAAGAGCGCGAGCCACTCCGCCTCCGGTGCGTCGAGGAACCGATCGCCGAACTCCGCCCGGAGCTTCGCGGCCACGTCCTTCACGTAGTCGCCCGGGTAGCTCTTCGGCGGCATGGCGATCGCCCGGCCCGCGAGTTCCTGGTACCGGAGGTGGACGGAGCGGGCCAGCGTCTGCACCTGCGCGCCGTGGTCGTTGACGTAGTACTCGCGGACCACGTCGAACCCGGCCCACCGGAGCAGGCTCTGGGCGCCGTCGCCGACCACCGCCCCGCGCCCGTGGCCCACGTGCATCGGGCCGGTGGGGTTCGCGGAGACGTACTCGACGATGACCTTCTTCCCCTTCCCCACCTGCGTCCGGCCGTAGTCGCCGCCCTCCAGGACCGGCCGTTCGAGGGCGCGGAACCAGAGGTCGGGCGCGACCCGGACGTTGATGAACCCTGGGCCGGCGATCTCGAGGGAGGCGAGCTCGCCGCCAGCGTCCGAGGCACGCGCCGCCTCGACGATCGCCGCCGCGAGCTCCCGCGGCGGCTTCCCGGCGGGCTTGGCCAGCACCATCGCCGCGTTGACCGCGAAGTCTCCGTGCTTCGGATCGCGCGGCGCCTCGACGGAGAACCCGCCCTCCAGCGCGGGCCAGCGCCCGTCGGCCGCGCCCTTCGCGAGCGCCTGCCGAAAGATGTCGTTCACCCGATCTCGGACCATGGGACGGTGGAAATACCGGGGCGGGCGCGAGGAAGCAAGAAGGCTTCGGACCTCAGGCGGACGGCCTCGGGCACGAAGCTGCCCTCACGGAATGCTGTCCCACGCGCCGCAGCGGCGGCAGCGCCACGCGCGCCCCGGCGCGTCCGCGCCGCAGCGGGAGCACCGCGGCGCCTTTCCCTTTCGGAGCAGGGCCGCAACGAGGAGATCGTGCCGCGCGGCGAGCTCCTCCGGGCGGACGGCGCGCTCGCTCCGCAAGAGCTCACGGAGCGCGAACGTCACCTCTCCGGTGTGGTCGTGGTCGAGCGCTCGGCGGACGGCGGCGAACCCCTCCGG
>JAEZXM010000420.1 GCA_023419875.1 Pseudomonadota bacterium
CTCGATGACGGGGGCAGGCAGGCCGACGCGCGCCGCGACCTCGATGGCCGAGGAGCTCCCCGGCGTCCCGAGGTGGACCTGATAGGTCGGCGCGAGCTTCTCGGCGTCGAAGCCCACCCGGGCGTTCGCGAACCGGCCGTCCACGAGGGCGATCGCCTTGAGCTCGTCGAGGTGGGTGGTGACGAGGACGGTCGCCCCCTTCTCGACCAGCGTCTCGAGGATGGCCGCGGCGAGGGCCGCGCCCTCGCGCGGGTCCGTGTCGGCGGCGATCTCGTCGACGAGCACGAGCGAGCCCGGGACCGCCCCCTCGAGCATGTCCTTCACCGAGGTGAGGTGGGCGGTGAAGGTGGAGAGGTCCTTCGCCATGTCGCCGCGCTCGTCCACGGCGGCGTTCACCTCCAGATAGAACGGCAGGCGCGACCCGGCCGCGGCGGGCACGGGGAGCCCGGCGCGGAGCAGGAGGGCAGAGACGCCCACCGCGGTGATGGCCACGGTCTTCCCGCCGCCGTTCGGCCCCGAGACGACGAGCGCCCGCCGCGGCGGCTCCAGCCGGACGTGGCTCGCCACCACCTTCTTCTGCTGGAGGACGAGGATCGGGTGGCGGAGCGAGAGGAGCTCGAAGCCGTCCTGGGCCGGGCACACCTCCGGCGTGTGCGCGTCGAGGTCCGAGGCGAGCAGCGCCTCGGCCTCGCAGAGATCGAGCTGGGCGAGCGACACGAGGTCCTTCGCCAGGGTCCCGCTCCCGCCGGCCAGCGCCTCGGAGAGCTCCCGCAGGATCCGCTGCTCCTCCTCGGCGGCCATCGCGTTGGCGATCGAGAGCTCGTTCCCCATCTCGACCATCGATTCGGGCTCGACGAAGAGCGTCTGGCCCGACTGCGATGCGTTGTGGACGATGCCCGGCACCTGACCGCGGGCACTCGCGAGCACCGGGAGCACGTACCGGTCGTTGCGGATCGTGAAATAGCCGTCGCGGAGGTGCCGCTGCATCTCGGCGTCGGAGAGCAGGGTCTCCACCTGGGCCTTGAGCGCCCGGTGCAGCCCGCGCGCGCGCTCCCGGGCGGCCGCGAGCGCGGGGCTGGCCCGGTCGGAGACGGCGCCCGAGGGCTCGATGGCCCGTTCGATCCTGTCTGCGAGGCGCGGGTCGGCGGTGATCGGCTCGGCGAGGGACCAGAGCCGCGGCAGCTCCGCGGTGCGTTCCTCGAGGACGGCGCGCGTCCGGGCGGCGGCGCGCACGAGCGCCGCGCACTCGCGGAGCGCGAGCGGCTCGAGGACCCCGCCCTTGCCCACGCGCTCGAGGTGGTCCTCGACCTCGCCCACGCCGGAGAGCGGGAGGGAGAAGCCGGACTCCGAGAGCGAGCGCGCCTCCTCGACGCGGGCGAGCGACGCGCGGGCCTCGCCGGCGTCGGCGAGGAACGGCAGCGTCAGGGCTGCCCGCCGGCCTGCCGGCAGCCGGCACCGGGACGCGAGGGCATCGAGCAGATGGGACCAGCCGAGCTCCCGGAGAGTGTCTTGGGCGCGCATGCGGCGTGTCGGAATACCCGTTCCTGGTGCGTGGCGCCAGCCGTCCCGTGCTCGTGGCGCGTTTCCCGGGGCGGGGGCCGCAGGCCCCCGATAGATCACCCGCTTGGTTGTCCGAACCGGGTGCCTAGATTGGGCTCCGGAGGACGATCCGTGGTGTCTTCGGGAACGACCCTGACGCGCGGGCATCTGCGGCTGGCGAGCGCCCCGGCGGCGACCGGCCCCGGTCGGCGCCTCGCGCTGCAGCTCCAGGGGCTGGCAACGACGCTTTCCGTGCTCTGGTCCACGCTCCAGGCCTGGTGGTCCGCCGCCTGGGCGCTTCTTCCCCTGCTCCTCAGGCCGGCGCCCGTCGGCCGGCGGTTGCGGCAACGGCTGCGTCGGGAGGCGAGGGTCATCCCGTTCCAGCCGAGGCGCAGGGTCGGGCAGCGATGACGCCGGGCTCGGGCTCGGGGCCCGGGCTGGTCCACGGGAGCGGTGCGACGTGAGGATCGGCATCGTCACCGAGGAATACCCGCCGGCCACCGGCGCCCTCGCCGAGCAGGTCCACCTCTTCGCCCGCGAGGCGCGGCGGCTCGGACATACCGTGAAGGTGCTGACCGGCGCGATGCCGGACCTCGTCCGGCCGGCGCCGCGCGCGTCCCCGGCCAGGGCCGGTGCGACGGCGCCCAAGACGCCCCAGCCACCACCCGCGCGGGAGCAGGACGTGCTCCGGCTGGCGCGCAGCCGCCCCTTCCTTCGCGAAGGCTCTCTCCGCAGGATGTCGGGCGGCATCTCGGCGGCGGGCGCGATCCAGTCGGCGCTGGCGCGGGAGCGGTTCGACGTGCTCCACGTCCACGAGCCGCTCTCCCCGGTCCTGCCGCTGCTCGCCGTGCACCATGCCACCGGCCCGGTCGTCGGTTCCTTCCACGCACCTTTCCGCCCGGGCCTGCTGGGGCGGCTCCTCCGTCGCAGCCAGCAGCACACCCTCGATCGGCTCGACGCGGTCGTGGCCACCTCGAAGGCGAGCGCGGCCAGCCTGCCGGAGCGTGTTCGCGGAGATCTCCGTTTCATCCCGCCGGGCGTGGACGTGGACCGGCTCGCCCGCGGGTGCCGGATCCGGCGCTACCAGGACGGACGGATCAACGTCGTCTGCGCGGGCGGGCTCGAAGGGAGGGGAGGGCTGGAGCTCCTCTTCGCGGCGGCGCAGCGGGTGTGGCGGGCGATGGAGCTGCGGCTCCTCGTGCTGGGCGGCGGTCCCCTCGTCGCCCGGTACCGGGCGCTCGTGCCGCGCGGCATGGAGGACGGGGTCGTCTTCGTGGACCCCACACCCGAGTCGCTCCCGGACTTTCTCGCGACCGCCGACGTCTGCTGCGCCCTCGGCACGACCCCGCGGCCGCTGCTCGAGGCGATGGCCGCCGGCCGCCCGGTGCTCGCGACCGACATCGAGGCGCACCGCGAGATCGTCCAGCACGGCCGCGAGGGCGAGCTCCTGTCGGCGACCGACCCTGGCGCGTGGTCCCGCGCGCTCGTCCGGCTCTCGCGCGAGCCGGCCCGCGGGGTCGCGTACGGCGAGCGCGGGCGGAACACCGTGCAGCGGTACGCGTGGCCGGGGGTGGCGCGGGAGATCCTGAACCTGTACCGGGCGATCGGGGTGCGGGGGTAGGGCCCTTCACGGATCGTGTTCTCCTTCGGGCCCCAGCGGCAGCTCCGCCGCGAGGTGAAGCTCGGTGGGTCCGGAGAACGACTCGACGAGCAGAGGAAGGTCCGTCCGACGGGAGACGCGGCCGGACGAGAGTCGAGCCGTCGCGGTCGAACGACCAAATCCGCCTGAATCAAGCGGCAGGGTAGGGCGGACGTTCCGGTGTGTACGAACGGGCGCAGCCCCGGCTTCGGGGATTCGTCCTCCCCCGGATCCGCGGTACAACAAGGCGGGAGCGCCCTCATGCGAACGACCCGCCTCGCCACCCTCCTCTCGCTCGCCGCGGCCGCGGCGGTCGGCCCCCGACTTGCGGCAGCCGCCCCGAAGCGCACGGCGGATCCTTCGCGGGACTACGTCGCGGTGAGCCGCGCGCTCACCGAGATCGACGCGGCGGGCCGGCAGGGCGAGCTGTGGGACGAGCTGCGCTGGGCGGAGGCCGCAGAGAAGGCCCCGGAGGACGTCGTGGCGCAGTTCCTCGCGGTCGCTGCGCAGCAGGGCGTGGACGATCGCTGGGACGGCTTTCGCGACCTCTCGCTCCAGTACCCGCGCTCGGCGCTGCCGTGGGTGGGCATGGCCCGCGTCTACGTCGGCTGGCGCACCTGGGATCAGGCCGACCGCGCCATCGCCAACGCGCTCCGGCGCGACCCCGAGTGCTGGCTCGCGATCCGCGTCCGGGCGGAGCTGGCCGAGGCCCGGGGCCGGCCCGACGCGGCACGGGCGGACTACGAGCTGGTCCTGAAGTCGGACCCGAAGAACCCGGAGGCGCACTTCGGCCTCGCCCGCCTGGCGCGGGAGCGCGGCGATCTCGAGGAGGCGCACGCCCAGGCCGCGGCCGCGCTGGAGGAGGTGCAGACCATCCCCGGCGCATGGGCCATCCTCGGCCAGATCGCCGAGGACATCGGCGAGCCGGGCGTGGCGGTGGACTTCTGGAAGGGCGCGGTGGCGCAGGCACCCGGCGATCGCGCCGCGCGCGCCGCGCTCGCGCGGCTCCTCGCGAAGCAGGGCGACCACGCCGGCGCGCTCGCGCAGTGGCAGGCGATCGCCGGCCTGCAGGAGGACCCCGAGGCCCTGACCCAGCTCGCCAC
>JAEZXM010000470.1 GCA_023419875.1 Pseudomonadota bacterium
GCGCAGGGCCGCGCTCCTTCCGGCCGACCAGACGTTCGAGGACCTCAGCGGCGCGGACGACGTCGGCGTGGAGCTGCGCCTTCTCTGGGGCGAGACGCTCATCGACGCGCGCACCTTCGTGCGGCCGGCCAGCCCCGTCCTCGTGGGGGGGAGCCCGAGCTGCTCGATCCAGGTCGAGGGGCTGCCGCAGGGCGAGTTCCCCATGCTCCGCTTCCAGGGCGGCGACTACCTGTTCGCCTTCGGGAAGGGGATGAACGGCGTCCTGGAGGAGAAGGGCAGGCGCACCGGGTTCGGCGAGCTGGTCCGCTCCCGGCGGGCGGCCGTGGACGAGAAGATCCCGGGCGCGTACTTCATCCCGGTGCCCCGAGCCGGCGCGGTGCGCGCCGACCTCGGCGCCCACCTCGCCATCGAGGCGAGGCCCAAGAAGCCGCAGAAGCTGAAGCCCGCGCCGTGGTGGGAGCGGATCAACTATCAGTTCCTGAACCTGTTCCTCATCTTCGCGTTCCTCCTCGGGTTGTTCGTCATCACCGCGAGCAACTACCCCTACGACACGGACACGAGCGCCGACGAGCTCTTCCGGAACCCCTCCCGGATGTCCAAGTACATCTTGAAGCCGCAGGAGGTGCAGAAGCCTCCGCCCTCGCCCGACCAGGGCCTCGCCGCCGAGGAGAAGTCGGACGCCGGCGGCGAACCCGCCGAGAAGCACAAGGGCGACGAGGGGCAGATGGGCAAGAAGGACGCGCCCAAGACCAACGCCCGCTCCGCGCCGCGCGCCATCGACCCGAACGCGAAGGACCTCGTGAAGCACTCGGGCCTGCTCGGCGCGCTCGGGCGCGGGGGAGGCGGTCTCTCCACGGTGATGGGCCAGGGCGGCCTCGGCGGCGACCTCAAGGGCGCGGTCGGCAACATGTACGGGCCCGTTGTCGGCGACAGCCAGGGCTTCGGGGGCCTCGGGATCCGCGGCACCGGCTCGGGCGGTGGCGGCTCGGGCGAGACCATCGGCATCGGGGCGCCGGGCACCAAGGGGCGCGGAGGCGGGCTCGGCGGCGGCAGCGGTTACGGCGCGGGCGCGGGCAACCTCGGCAAGAAGGGCGATCGTGACGTGAAGGTCGCCACCGGGACCGCCACCGTCATGGGCTCCATCGACAAGGAGCTCATCCGCAAGGTGATCCAGGACCACGCCGCCCAGATCCGCTACTGCTACGAGCAGGAGCTGGCGCTCAACCCGAGGCTCCAGGGCAAGATCGCGATCAAGTGGATCATCCAGTCCGACGGAACCGCGACCGACGCCCAGGTGGACGGCGGCGCCACGACGCTCGAGGCCGATCGCGTCCACCAGTGCATGATGTCGCGCATCCAGAGCTGGCAGTTCCCGAAGCCGAAGGGCGGCGGGGTCGCGGTGATCACCTACCCGTGGATCTTCCGCTCCTCGGGCAACGTCGACTGAGGGAGGAAGCCGTGGGGTTCGACAGACTCGCGATGAGCGGACGCAGATGGCTCGCCGTCGCGCTCGCCGCCGCCCTGGCCGCGCCGGGGCTGGCCCGCGCGCAGGAGTCGGCCCCGCCGCTCCAGGAGAACCCGAAGGCGGTCCGCTACGACGACGTGGAGCGCGGCTTCTTCGTCGGGTTCAACGCCGGCTACCTGAGCTTCCTCGACACCCGCACCGAGGACCCCGTCGCCTTCCCCGGGGCGCCGGACGGCGGCGGCCGGTCCGGCGGACTGTTCCTCGCCGCGGAGATCGGGGCGGACCTCTCCTCGCGCCTCTCCGCGTCGATCGTCCTCCAGGGCGGCAGCCAGCGCGCGAGCCCGAGCTACGGCGCGTTCAGCCTCTACGCCGCCGGCGTGGACGTGCGGTACTCGTACTTCGGCAGGAAGGACCGCAACGACTGGGAGCGGTTCTTCCTGTACGTGCACGCGCGCGGCGGCTACGCGCTCACGTACCCGAAGGGCCTGTTCGGAACGCGCGACACCATCGTCCAGGGCGGCCCCGGCGTGGAGTACTTCACGCGCCTGCGGCACTTCTCCATCGGCGCGTCGCTCGACTTCGTCCGCGCCCTGAAGGCCGAGGCGAACGGGGTCACGCTGTACTCGACGGTTCGATACACGTTCTGAGCCTTCACCGGCCGGGGCGAGCGCTATCGCCGGCATGACGCCCGATGTAGGCAACCGCCCGTAAGGGCTCGGCTTTTCATCGGTCGCGCAATTGACCCTCCGCCGGAACGGGACCTATACTCCCGTGGTCCTTCTCTTTTTCCCCGCCCCAGACCTCCAGTGAACCCCACCTCGAGCGCATCCAGCCTGGACGAGCAGATCCGGACGCATCTGGAGACGCTCGAGGCGGCTCCCGGCGATCACCAGGCGTTCGACGCCCTCGTGGGACTCTACGAGTCCTCCGCACGCTGGGAGGATCTCGTCGCGCTCTACGAGGGGCGCGCGGAGATCGTGCCCGGGGCGCCACTCCTCGCCCGCGCCGCCAGCCTCGCGCGCGTGAAGCTCCGGAACGTGGCCCGGGCCGAGGCGCTCTATCGCCAGCTCCTGCGCCTCGATCCCGGGAACGCCGACGCGCTCCGCGACCTGTGCGAGCTCCTCGAGGAGGAGGAGAGCTGGCCCGCCCTGGCGGCGGTGCTGGAGCAGGGTGCCCAGGGCGCCGCCGATCCCCGCGTCGCCGCGAAGCTCACGCTGCGCCTCGCCCGGGTCCACGAGCAGAAGCTGCAGCGGCGCGATCGGGCGGCGCTGCTCTATGCCCGCGCGCACCGGCTCGATCCGCAGCTCGCGGAGGCCCGCGTCCGGGCGCTCGCCTGCTTCTCCGCCCTGCGCCGGTACGGCCAGGCGAAGAAGCTGCTCGACGCGGCGCGCGACCAGGGCGCCGACGCGCGCACACTCGCCGCCGAGTACGCGAAGCTGGGCGCGTCCCTCGTCGACGAGCCGCTCGAGCACAGCCTGGCGATGGACGCGCTCATCGAGGCGATCTCGCTCGACCGGAGCGCGCCCGGCGCTGCCGCGGCCCGCGACCGGCTCAAGAACATGCCGCGCGCCTGGCGGGAGGAGGCGGCGCGGATCGAGGCCGAGGCGAAGGAGGCGAAGGACCGGCGGACCGCGGCCGTGCTCCACCTCCGCCTCGCGCAGCTTCACGCGACGTACGACGCCGAGGGGCTGCCCCGCGTCCTGGAGCGCGTCGAGCGCGCCTGGGCGCTCGCCCCGGGCCTCCCGGCCGCGCTGGAGGTGCTGGAGCGCGTGCACGTCGAGCGCGGCGACCACCGCGGGCACGCCGATGCGCTCGCGCGGCTCTCCGGGCAGACGCGCGATCGCGCCGCCCAGGTGGTGGTCTTCCTCGAGCTCGCGCGGGTGGACCTCGTCCGCTTCGGCGACGGGGAGAACGCCCTGGCGACGCTGCACCGGGCCCTCTCGCTCGACCCCGCGAGCGAGGTCGCCGCGCTCCAGGCGTTCGAGCTGGAGGTGGACGCGGGCCGCTTCTCCACCGCGCTCGAGACGCTCGAGAAGCACCTCGCCGCCGCGCCCGAGAAGCCGGCGCATGCCGCCCTCCGGACCCACGCCGCCTGGCTCGCCCGCGATCGGCTCTCCGATCCGGCGCGGGCGCGCCGGCACCTCGAGGCGGCGCTGCGGGCCGATCCGACCTTCGGCCCGGCGGGCGCGGCGCTGGCGCCGATCCTCGCCGAGGCGGGTGAGTGGCAGCGGCTCTGCGACGTGCTCGACGTCTCCGCCCGATGGGAGCGGAACCCCGGCGAGCGCGTGCGCCTCCTCGAGCGGCTCGCCGAGGTGCAGCAGGACAAGCTCGATCGCCCGCGCGAGGCCCTGCACACGCTGGCCCGCGCGCTGGCCGTGGACCCCGGCCGCGTCTCGCTCCGCAAGGCGATGGAGGGCGCCGCGGCGCGCGCGGACGCCTTCCTCGAGCTGACCCGCGCCTACCGGGCCGCCGCGCGCTCGAGCGACGCCGATCTCAAGGCCCGCAAGAACCTGCTCCGCCGGCTCGCGGAGATCCTCGACCGCGACCTCGGCCAGCCCGAGGAGGCGGTCCGCGCCTGGAGGGCGCTCACCGAGCTCGATCCCGAGGACCGGGGCGCGACCTCGGCGCTCGAGGCGGCGATGGCCCGCGCCGGCCAGCAGGAGGAGCTCGCCCGCACGCTCGAGGAGAAGCGCGCCCGCGCGCGCGGCGACGAGCGGCTGTCGCTCTCCGCGAAGCTCGCCCGGCTCTGGGCGGACGCCGGCGAGCCGCGCCGCGCCGACCCGCTCTGGCGCGAGGTCTTGCAGGGGAAGCCCGACGACGAAGAGGCGCTCTGGGGGCTGCACTCGGTGCTCGAGGCGCAGCCCGGAAACCGAGCCGCGGAGGAGCGGGTGTGGGTGCTCTCCCGGCTGGCGCTCCGGAAGCGCGGCCAGGCGGAGCGGGCCGCGGTGGAGCTCGCCCGCGCCGAGGTCCTGGCCGAGCCGCTCGGGCGGCTGGGCGAGGCGGCGGGCGTCGTGATCGCGCTCCTCACCGCGGGTGGGCTCGTCGCGTCGCAGCACGCCGAGGCGGTGGCGCTCCTCGAGCGGCTCCTCGCGAAAGGGGTCGATCCGCTGCGCATCGGCCAGGTGCTCGCGCCCGCGTACGCCGCCGCCGGAGAGACCGCGAAGCAGGTGGCGATGCTGGAGCTCGTGGCCCGGAGGCTCCCGGCCGACGCCGACCCGCGCGAGCGGGCGCGCACGCTGCTCGACGCCTCCGCCCTCCGC
>JAEZXM010000482.1 GCA_023419875.1 Pseudomonadota bacterium
GGTCGCAGCCCCAGGCCACCGCCCGCGCCTTCCCGGCCGCGAGCTGGACGAGGACGTCCACCCGCGTCTCGCGCATCTTGGCGCGCAGGGTCTCCCGGTCCACGTCGGTGGGCGCGCCCCCCGCGAAGACCGCCTCGCCCTGGATCACGACCCTCGCCTTGAACGGATCGACCGGCCAGCCCCGCGCCCCGGCCCGGGCGCCGACGGTGGCGAGGATCCGGCCCCAGTTCGGATCGGCGCCGAAGAGCGACGACTTCACCAGCGGCGAGGAGGCGATCGCCCGCGCGCACTCGGCGGCGATCTCCTCGTCCGGCCCGCCCTCGACCACGACCTCCAGCATCCGGGTCGCGCCCTCACCGTCCGCGGCCATGGCCCGGGCCATCTCACCGAGCAGGTCGGTGAGCGCCGCCTCGAACCGCTCGAGGTCCGGTCCGGCCTCGCCGATCCGGGCGTTGCCGGCGAGCGCGTTGGCGAGGAGGTAGACGGTGTCGTTGGTGGACATCTCGCCGTCCACCGTCACCATGTTGAGCGTCTTCTTCACCGCCCGGCCGAGCACCTCCTGGAGCGCCGCCGGCGCCACCGCCGCGTCGGTCACCACGAGGCAGATGCTCGTCGCGAGCTGCGGGGCGAGCATGCCCGAGCCCTTGCAGATGGCGGAGATCACCGCCACCTTGCCGCCCAGCACCACCTCGCGCGCGGCCATCTTCACCCGCGTGTCGGTGGTGAGGATCGCCTCCGCCGCGTGGTCCGGGTGATCGCCGAGCTGCTCGACCAGCACCGGCAGGGCGGTCACGACCTTCATCGCCGGCAGCCGCGCGCCGATGACGCCGGTCGAGGCGGTGAGCACCGCCCGCTTCTGGATGCCGAGCGCGTCGGCCACCGCGCTGCGGATCACCGAGACGTCGTCGAGCCCGGCCGGCCCGGTGAGCGCGTTGGCGTTCCCGGAGTTGGCGAGGATCGCCCGCATGCCCTCCGCCGGCACGCGGGGGCGGGCGTCCTGGACCGGCGCGGCGGCCGCCTTGTTCCGCGTGAACACGCCGGCGGCCGCGGCCGGATGATCGGAGACGACGAGCGCCAAATCGCGCCGCTGCGGCTTGAGCCCGCAGTGCACGCCGCCGAACCGGAAGCCCCTGGGGACTTTCATGGGTCAGCCTCCCAGGAGATCGAGCCCGGTCGTCTCCGGCAGCCCAAGCACCGCGTTCATCGCCTGCACCGCGCTCCCCGCCGCCCCCTTCACGAGGTTGTCGAGCGCGCTCGTCACCACCGCGAGCTTCGCGCGCGCGTCGAAGGCGACGCCCACGAGGCAGCGGTTGTTGTGGACCACGTCCTTCACCTGCACCTTGTCCGGCGGCCGGATCTTCACGAACGGCTCGTCCCGGTAGGCGGCCTCGAGCGCGGCCGTGAGGTCGGCGGCGCCGGCGCCGTCCCGCACCCGGAGGTGCGCGGTCGCGAGGATGCCCCGCCGGATCGGCGTCAGGACCGGCGTGAACGAGATCGACCCGCACCGGCCCGCGTACCGGGCCACCGTCTGCTCGATCTCCGGCACGTGCTGGTGCTTTGCGAGCCGGTAGGCCCGCAGGTCGTCGGCGATCTCGACGAAGCTGAAGTCCTCGCTCGCCTTCCGCCCCGCGCCCGAGACCCCGGACATCGCCGTGATCGCCATCCCGTCCGGCGAGACCACGCCGGCCTTCACGAACGGCGCCACCGCCAGGGCGACGGTGGTGGCGTAGCAGCCGGAGTTGGCGACGAGCCGTGCGCCGCGCAGCCCATCGCGGCCGAGCTCGGGCAGGCCGTAGACCGCCTCGGCGAGGAGCGCCGGCGCGGGGTGCTCGAAGCCGTACCAGGTCGGGTAGAGCGAGGCGTCCTTCAGCCGGAAGGCGCCCGAGACGTCCACGACGTGGAGGCCTCGCTTGACGAGCCTGGGGGCGAGGTCCGCCGACGCCTCCGCAGGCGTGGCCAGGAAGACGAGCTCCGCCTCGACCCGCTCGCCCTCGGCGAGCTTGCCGTAGGCGAGGGAGGCGACGGGCTCCGGGACCGGGACGCGGCCGCCGACCGGCTCGCCGGACCAGCGATCGGAGAGGGCGGCGACCAGGCGGACGCCCGGGTGGCGGGCGAGGATCCGGGTGAGCTCGAGACCGCTGTAGCCGGAGGCGCCGACGATGGCGACGGTGCGCTGTTGCATAGAGGATGCATAAACATGCATCCGGCCGCGGAGTCAAGCTTCGTGTCGCCGCGGGGTCCGGACCGGGCGCGGCGCCGGCGCGAAAAGAAACGGCCGGCGCGTGTGCGCCGGCCGAGTGCCCAGGAGAGGATTCGAACCTCCACGGTTTTGAGGCCGCCAGACCCTGAATCTGGTGCGTCTACCAGTTCCGCCACCTGGGCGAAGGGCCATCCTCATTAGCCCCCGGCCGGCGGGGTGTCAACGGGGTCGATGAGAGGAAACGGCAGGTTGGGAACGCTCGTCTTCGGGCCGGTCACCAAGTCGTTTCCCGCCGTTCCCCACGAAGGAGAGCCCACGGAGACGGGAGTGGCGACGCCTCACGGAGAACGCGTTCGGGCGGGCGGGCGAACCTCGGGCGCCGGGGAGGCGCTGGGTGCGCTCTGGAATGCCTGGTCGGCACCCGACCCGCGCGACACCGTCCGCGAGGTCGTCGTCTCCGCGACGGCCGCGCTCGCGGCCGGCAACGACGAGGAGCCGGCCTGGTACGCCCTGCTCCGCGGGCTGGAGATGCTCGGCGCCCGCGGCCCGCTCGAGGTGGGCGCAGCGCGCCACCTCTCGCTCCTCGCCGCGGCGGAGGCGCAGCAGCGCGCCTTCCCCTTCTCCCCGCGCATCGCCACCGTGTGCGCTCGCCTGGACGGCGGCGTCGAGCGGGCCCGCCTTGCGCTGTCGGTGAACCCTGCGTACGCGCCGGCGCAGGTCACGCTCGGACGCGCCTTGCTCCGCGAGGGAAGGCCGGCGGTCTCGCGTGCGGTGCTCGAGGCGCTGGAAGAGCCCGAGCGGGTCCAGGGCGGCGCCGTGGCGCTGGCGCGCGCACGGGTCGAGACCGGTGACCCCGGGAAGGCGCTCCTGGCCGCGGCGCGGGAAACCAACGCGCCCGGGCCCTACGGCGTGGAGCCGTCGATCCCAGACCCGTGGGTCGGCCGCGAGGTGGAGGAGGTCCAGGGTCTCGCCCGGATCAGCCT
>JAEZXM010000488.1 GCA_023419875.1 Pseudomonadota bacterium
GTCTCGCGGAGGACGCGGGCTCGGCGGGAGTGGCGGCGAGAAGCAGGAGGGCGAGCGCGGCGATCATGCGCCCATGGTAGCCCTGCCCGAGGCCCCGGTGGAGGTCAGAGCCCCACGCGGATCCGGAGCGCCCCCGGCAGGATGGTGAACCGCGCCGGCAGGGTACCCGGGTTCTCACCGTCCACGTCGAGGTCCACGGTGGCGCCTTCCATGGGCTCCACCTCGACCGTCTTCGCGCGCAGCACCCGCGTGTTGTGAAGCCGCACGTGGGTCCCGTCGTAGAGCATCGGCCGCTTCACCACGAAGTCGCCGATCCCGAGCCCCTTCCAGACCACCACGTCGAAGAGGCCGTCGTCCATGTGCGCGTCGGGGGCCACCTTCATCCCGCCCCCGAAGTACCGGCCGT
Organism: Pseudomonadota bacterium; assembly: GCA_023419875.1. Lineage (GTDB taxonomy): Bacteria > Myxococcota > Myxococcia > Myxococcales > Anaeromyxobacteraceae > Anaeromyxobacter. The sequence continues at coordinate 407 of JAEZXM010000488.1, forward strand.
TGCAGACGGAGAGCGCCGTCAGCCGCTCCTCGTGCCACGGCCCGTCGTCCACCCGCCAGCGCACCGGCTGGTCGCTCCAGCCGAGCAGCGCCCGCGCCGTGGCGACCATGAACGAGAGCTTGCCGGAGGGCAGCCGGAACCCGTGGTTCACCCGTCGTGAGACGACCCCGGAGATTCCCAGGCCGGCCACGTTGGCGAAGTGCCGGACCTGGCGCGACCCATCCGGCCCGGCGAACTCGATCCGGCCGAGGTCCAGCACCGCCACGTTCTCGCTGGCGAGGGCCCGCGCGGCGCCCTGGACGTCCTGCGCGATGCCGACGGTCCGCCGCAGATCGCCGCCCGTCCCCCGCGGAATGTAGCCGAACAGCGCGCCCTCCGGAGCCGACGGCTGCATGCCGTCGATCACCTCGCTGGCGGTGCCGTCGCCGCCCACCGCCACGAGGAGCTTCCCGCCGGCGGTGACCGCCTCCCGGGCGAGCCGCACCCCGTCGCCGCGGGCGCGGGTGAAGGCGCACTCGAAGTCCCCCACCGCCGACCGGACCGCCCGGGCGATGGCGTCGAAGTGCCGCCCCGTCCGGCCGGAGGCGCTGGCGGGGTTCACGATGAGGAACGGCTTCACCGGCCCGCAACATAGCAGCCGGCGGGTCCGGCGCGCACCCCGAACTGCGCCCGCCGCGGCGCGTCACGGGCCCAGCGCCGCTCCGGACCCGCCGGAGAACGGTCAGGCCCTCGCGCCCGGCCTTCACCCAACGTGCTACCCGCGCGCGCCGTTGCCGCTGCCCCAGTCGACCTTCCGCATGTCGCCCGCACCCACGAACGCCTGGTGCATCGAGAAGGAGTGGGGGAGCGACTGCGGCGCCCGACCCTGCTCGACCAGGCGGAGGTACTCGCGCAGGAGGGGCTTGTACTCGGGGTGTGCGCACCGCTCGATGATCAGGCGGGCGCGGTCGTGCGGGTCCTTCCCGCGGAGATCGGCCACCCCCTGCTCGGTGGCGACGACGCAGACCGAGTGCTCGCTGTGGTCCATGTGCGCGACGAGCGGGACGATGGTCGAGATCTTTCCGCCCTTGGCGGTCGAGGGGCAGGAGAAGATCGACAGGTAGGCGTTGCGGGTGAAGTCGCCCGACCCCCCGATGCCGTTCATCATCTGCCGGCCGAGCACGTGGGTGGAGTTCACGTTCCCCGCCAGGTCGATCTCGATCGCCGTGTTCATCGAGACGATACCGAGGCGACGGACGATCTCGGGGTGGTTGGTGATCTCCTGCGGCCGGAGCAGGATGTGGCGCCGGAAGGTGTCGAGGTCGCTCACCACCCGTTTCATCGCCTCGGGGGAGAGGGTCAGCGAGCAGGTCGAGGCGAAGCTGCACCGGCCCTGCTCGATCAGGCCGATCACCGAGTCCTGCAGGACCTCGGTGTACATCTGGAAAGGCGGAATCTCGGTGTGGCCGCCGATCGCGGCGAGCACGGAGTTGGCGATGTCGCCCACGCCCGACTGGAGCGGCAGGAAGGACCGCGGGATCCGCCCGGCGCGCATCTCGTCCACCAGGAACTGGGCGACGTTCTGGCCGATCCGGCGGGTCTCCTCGGTGGGCTCCGAGAACGGGCTCGTCTCGTCGGCCTGGTTCGTGCGGACGACGCCGACCACCTTGCGCCGGTCCACCACCAGCACCGGCGAGCCGATCCGGTCGGACGGGTCGTAGATCGGGATCTCCTGGCGGGCCGGCGGGTCGAGCGGCTGGAAGAGGTCGTGCATGCCCAGGAGATCGGGCGAGTGCCAGTCGTTGAGCTCGATGAGGATCTTGTCCGCCACCGCCGCGTACGTCGGCGAGACGCCGACCCCGCTCGTGAGGACGATGCCGCCGGCGCGGCTGATGTCGCAGGCCTCGAGGACCGCCCAGTTCACCTTCCCGAGGAAGCCGTAGCGGACTTGCTGCGGGAGGAGGGACAGGTGCATGTCCACGAACCGCACCTTGCCCTCGTTGATCTGCTTCCGGAGCGTCGGGTCCGATTGATAGGGGGTGCGGAACCGGATCGCCTCGGCCCTGGCGAGCGCGCCGTCCAGCGACTCGCCCGTGGAGGCACCGGTGAGGACGCCGACCTGGAACGGCCGGCCGGCGGCGTGCTCCGCGGCGGCGCGCCGGGCGAGCGCCGCGGGGATGGCCTTGGGGCTCCCTGCGGGCGTGAACCCGGAGAAGCCGATCGTGTCCTCGTGCTGGATGAGGGCGGCGGCTTCTTCGGCGCCGAGGTAGGCGGGGTACGTGGGCACGAGATGAGCTCCTTGCGCGCGATGTGAGCGCGCGCGCAAGTTAGCAGAGCGCACGGGCCTGGGCGGGCCCGTGATGCCGGGCACGTTGTCGCGCGAGATCCACCGCGGCCGAGCCTGCGGCAATCTGGAGCGCCGACCAGCGCCCGCCCTTCCCCCCGACCGCTATGACTTGGCGCCGGGGTCGTACGTGCTCTTCACGTAGAGCTCGCGGAGCTGCTTCGCGTCCACGTCGCCCGGCGCGGCGGTCATGAGGTCGGTGCCCTTCTGCGTCTTCGGCCAGGCGACCACGTCGCGGAGCGACTCGGCGCCGGTGAGGAGCATCACCGTCCGGTCCATGCCGAGGGCGATCCCGCCGTGCGGCGGCGCGCCCATCTTGAGCGCGTCGAGGAGGAACCCGAACTTCGCCCGCGCCTCGTCGTCCGAGATGCCCATCGCCTTGAAGACGCGGGCCTGCACGGCGGGGTCGTGGAGCCGGATGGAGCCTCCGCCCAGCTCGAAGCCGTTGAGGACGAGGTCGTAGCGGTAGCAGTTCACGCGGCCGGGGTCCGTCTCGAGGTATGGGAGGTCCTCGTCGTGCGGTCGGGTGAAGGCGTGGTGCGCCGCCGCCCAGGTCTTCGACTCCTCGTCGTACTCGAAGAGCGGCGGATCGACGACCCAGAGATACCGCCACTGCCCGCCCGACCCGTACTCGGGGATGAGGCCCATCTTCTTCGCCAGGTGGACCCGGAGGTTGGCCATGACGGTGTGGACCGTGTTCTCCTTCCCGAACTGGAAGAGGAGCAGGTCGCCGGGCTGGGCGCCGCAGGCCGTGTTGATGGCGGCGCGCATCTCGGAGGTGACGTTCTTGGCGAGCGGCGACTGCGTCCACTCCCCGTTCTCCGCGATCTTGGCGCGGGCGAGCCCCTTCGCGCCCATGCCCTTCACGTACTCCTCGAGCTTCTCCACGTCCGTGCGGGAGAAGCCGGCGCTCGCCGGGACGCGGATCGCCTTCACGATCCCCTTCGCCAGCACGGCCTCGTGCATCAGCGGCACGCCGCCGCCGCCGTGCGCCTTCACGATGTCGGTGAGAACCACGTGCGGCATCTCGAACCGCAGGTCGGGCTTGTCGTTGCCGTACTTCGCCATCGACTCCGCGTACGGCATGCGCAGGAAGGGCCGCGGGAGCTCGACCCCCAGGATCTCCTTCCAGAGCTTCACCACCAGCCCCTCGATCACCTCGAAGACGTCGTTCTGCTCGACGAACGACATCTCCACGTCGACCTGGGTGAACTCGGGCTGGCGATCGAGCCGGAGGTCCTCGTCCCGGAAGCAGCGGACGATCTGGAAGTACCGGTCGAAGCCCGACATCATGTAGAGCTGCTTGAAGAGCTGCGGGCTCTCCGCGAGCGCGTAGAACTTGCCGGGGTTGAGCCGCGAAGGGACGAGGAAGTTACGCGCCCCGCCCGGCGTGTACTTCACCATGAACGGCGTCTCGAGCTCGAGGAAGCCGTTCTCGGAGAAGTAGTTCCGCGTGAGGTGGTTGACCCGCGCCCGGGTCATGAGCGTCTTCTGCAGCGGCGCCCGGCGCAGGTCGAGGTAGCGGAACTGGAGCCGCTTCTCCTCGCTCGTCTCGATCTTGTCCTCGATCGGGAACGGCGTCGGCTCCGACCGGTTGAAGATCTCGAGATCGGTGGCGTGGACCTCGATCTCGCCGGTCCGGAGCTTCGGGTTGGCGTTGCCGCCGCGGGAGACGACGGTCCCGCGGATGCCCACGCAGAACTCGAGCCGGAGGTCGCCCGCGACCTGGTGGACCTCGGGGCGCACGTCGGCCTCGAAGACCACCTGGGTCACGCCCTCGCGGTCGCGAAGGTCGATGAAGACGGCCCCGCCGTGGTCGCGCCGATTGTTGACCCAACCGAACAGCACGACGTCCTTGCCGATGTCGGCCTTGGTGAGTTCGCCGCACGAATGGGTCCGCTTCAGCTCGGTGATGAAACGCGCCACGGAGAGCGCCCTCCTGCATGGGGAAGGGTGGAGCTAACATTGCGGAACCTGGAGCGTCAAGGAAGTGCTCGAGCCCCTGCCCCGCCGCGCAGCGCCGGCTGGGCGCGACGCGGGGCCGGCACACCCCGCGGCGGTCGGTCCTGGCCGGATTTCCTTCCCCCCCTGCAATTCTTTCCGCGAGCCGCGCGCCGGCCCCGTGAATCCCGCGCTTTCGCGCGGACGGCGATGGCCTCGGGGTTGCAGCCGCCGTCCGCGGGAGGCGCTGCATGGCGCGAAACGGAACCTCGATCGACCCGGTGTGCGGCCGCGCAGTGGCGGAGATCTCCGCCGAGACCCAGGAGTACCGCTCGCGCCGCTACTTCTTCTGCTCCCCCTCGTGCAGGGAGCGGTTCGAAGGGCAGGCCGAGCGGATGCGCGCGGCCGAGCTGGCGCGCCTCGGCGCCCTCTTCGGGAAGCGCCGGGAGCCCTGGGGGATGGTCTAGGAGCGGCGGACGTCCCTGAGCTTGAGCTGCAGCCGGCGAGTCCCGTCCCACTCGTCGAAGCCCACCGAGAACGCCGCGTCCACCGGCCCCTCCGCGCAGAGCGCGGCCCGGTCCCCCATCCCGCAGCCGATCGCGTCGAGCCCGCGCGCGCCCAGCGCAAGCTTGAGGTGCGCCCCGGCGGCACCCACGGTCCGGCCGCGCGCCGCGGCCCGACGCAGCGCGAACACCGGCTCGGGGTGCCCCGCCCCGAACGGCGCGAGCTTCTCCAGGTCCGTCGCGGCCCGGTCGGTGAGGTCCCCGTCCTCCACCCATCCGTCGATCCGGCAACGGGGCTGGAGATCGGCGTCCGACAGCTGCGCCGCCGCGTGAGCCTCGAACGCGGCGCGGAACCCCCCGAGCGCCGCCCGCTCGAGCGTCACCCCGGCGGCGTGCTTGTGGCCGCCGAAGCGGCCGAGGTGCGCCGCGCAGGCCGAAAGCGCGTCGTGAAGGTGGAAGCTCTCGATCGACCGGCCGCTCCCCTTCCCGGTTTCATTCTCGAGCGCGACGAGGACCGCGGGCCGGTGGAACCGCTCGACGATCCGCGAGGCCACGATGCCCACCACACCGGGGTGCCAGCCCTCGCGGGCGAGCACGAGGCCGCGAGCGCCCGCGGCCACGCGAGCCGCTGCGTCCTCGGTCGCCTCCTCGAGGATGCGCCGCTCGATCTCCTGGCGCGCCTGATTCTCACGGTCGAGCTCCTCCGCGAGGGTCCGCGCGGGCTCGTCCTCCGTCGCGAGCAGGAGCCGCACCCCGCGCGCCGCGTCGTCGAGCCGGCCCGCGGCATTGATCCGCGGTGCGAGGCGGAAGCCGACCTGCCCGGCGGTGACGGGCTGGCCGTCGGCGATGCCCGCGATGCGCTTCAGCGCCCGCACGCCCGGGCGCCGGCTCTTCGCGAGCGCCTCGAGGCCCCACCGGACGAGCGTCCGGTTCGCGCCGACGAGCGGGACCACGTCCGCGATCGTCCCGAGCGCCACCAGATCGAGCGCGTCCTTGAGGTTGGGCTCCGGGCGGTGCGCGCCGAACCTCCCCGCCTCTCGCAGCCGGCGGCGCAGGGCCATGACGAAGGCGAAGGTGACGCCCACGGCGGCGAGATCCTCGGTCGGGTAGGCGCAGCCGGGCTGGTGCGGGTTCAGGATCGCCGCCGCCGCGGGCAGCTCCACCGGAACCGTGTGATGGTCCACGACCACCGTGTCCACGCCCAGCGCCGCAGCCGCCCGGACCTCCTCGACGCTCGTGATGCCGCAGTCGAGCGTCACGAGGAGCCGCACGCCCTCGCCGGCGAGCCGCACCACCGCCTCGCGGTTGAGCCCATACCCTTCGACGAGCCGGTGCGGGACGTATGTGACGACGTCGCCGCCCGCCGCCCGCAGGAAGCCGGCGAGCAACGAGGTGGAGGTGACACCGTCCACGTCGTAGTCCCCGTAGCAGGCGATCCGTTCGCCCGCCTCGAGCGCGCGCGCCACCCGCGCCACCGCCGCGTTCATGCCCTTCATCGTGAACGGATCGGGCAGGTCCTGGAGCGGCGCCTCGAGAAACCGGACCGCTTCCTCGGGATCCGAGTGTCCCCGCGCCGCCAGCACCCGGGCCGCAAGCGGGTGGAGCCGGAGCGCCGCCGCCAGCCGGGCGGCCGCGACCTCGCACTCGGGCCCGCCGCCGGGCTCCACCCACCGCTTCCCGCTCGCCCCGTCCACGAGCGCTCGGTAGCATGGCGGCCTGACATGCCAGCATGTCGCCCACGTTCCGTGAACGACGCCGAGCACCTGGCAGGAGGCGGCGGGCGGGGCGGCGGCGGCCGCGCTCCGGTTCACCCTCGCCGGGGAAGGCGTTCTCGCCGCCCTCGTCGAGGAGGACGGGGGCTGGCGGCTGCGGGTCTGGCGCACCCGCCGGGGGAACGCAGCGTGGATCGAGGAGCAGGTCCCGTCTCTGTCGGAGCCCGGAGCGCTCTTCGTCTCCCCGGACGGGCGCACGCTCACCTGGAAGTCGCTCGAGCGGAACGAGCTTCGCGTGTACGTCCGGGAGGGCGTCGCTACATCTGGTTGATGTCCGTTCGGATCGCCCCCGCGTTCGCCCTCCTGCTCACCGCCTTCCCGCTCGCCGCCTCGGCGGCAGAGTGGCGCCTCGCCTGGACGGATCGCCCCGAGGAGCGGACGACCTTCGCCGCCTTCGCGGACGAGCGCTCCGGTGTGCGCCTCGGCGGTCCATGGGTGCTCCACACGCGCGACGGCGGACGGAGCTGGCTCGACGGGCCGGTCCTCGATCCCGGGCGTCACGCGATGGAGCTCCTGCCGGGCGGCTTCGCCTGGCACGCCGGCGTGCTGACGGTGGGCCGCTCGTTCGACGGGGGACGCACCTGGTTCCGGGCGGGGAACTACGGCGGCGGAGATCCCGAGCCGGCGGTCTTCCTCTCCTTCGCGGACGAGAACCGAGGGCTCATCGGTACCCGCGAGCACCTGGGGCTGACCGAGGACGGCGGGCTCCGATGGAGATCGATGCCGCTGCCGGGATGGGCGGAGGAGGTCGCGGCGGTGTCGCTCTCGCTCGCGCCCCCGTCCGCCGCGCCGCCGGCGATGGTCTCACAGGGTGCTTCGAGACCGGTCGTCGGCCGCGTGCTCGACACCGCGGGCCGCGTCTGGGTGACGTGCGATCTCGGCGCGACGTGGAGCTTCGCCGAGAGCCCGATCGCCGGCCGGCGTTTCCACGTGGCGGGAGGGGTGGCGACCACCGCGGTCCGCTTCACGCGGTCGGGCGCGGGTGTGGTGGCGGCCTTCGTCCAGGAGGACGGCCGCGCGAGACTCCGCGTCTTCCGCTCCGCCGCGGACGGAACGAGGTGGACGGAAGAGCGCATCCCGCCGATCGAGGAACCGGCGGCGCTGTACGTCTCGCCCGACGGGCGCGTGCTCACCTGGAAGTCGCTGGACCGGAACGAGCTGCGGATCTACGTGCGGCGCGGCGAGGAACGGACCGCGGGCGCCGGGTGACCCGGCGACCGCGGCGCAGTGCTTCGGTCGTCTCTACTTCGCGGCGGTGCGCGCGGCGGCAGGCTGGGGCTGCGCCGCCCGTCCTGCGGCCTTCGCCTTCTTCCGCTCGAGCCGGTCCTCGAACCAGATCGTCATCGGCGCGGCGATGTACCAGGTCGAGTAGGTGCCGGAGACGAGGCCGACCATCATCGCCATCGCGAAGTCCCAGATGGTCCCGACGCCGAGCACGAGGAGGCCGATGAGGGAGAGCGCCGTCGCGAAGGACGTGAGGAACGTCCGCCCCAGCACCTCGTTGATCGAGAGGTTCACGATCTCGGCCAGGCTCCGCCCCTTGAGCTTCGCCTGGTTCTCGCGGATGCGGTCGTAGATGACCACGGTGTCGTTCACCGAGTAGCCGACCACGGTGAGGATCGCGGCGATGGAGGTGAGGTTGAACTCCCGGCCGCTGAACGCGAAGTAGCCGAGGGTGATCACCGCGTCGTGCAGCATGGCGATGATCACGCCGGGGCCGAACTTGAAGTCGAAGCGGAGGCCGATGTAGGCCACGATCAGGGCCATCGCGAACAGGATGGCCTTGAACCCCTGGGTCCGGAGCTCGCGCCCGACCGCCGGGCCGACGTACTCGACGCGGCGCACCTCTGGCTTCTGGGCCCCGAAGCGCTGCTCGAGCCCGGTCGTCACCTTCTCCTGGATGCCGGCGGTGATGACCGTGAACGCGGTCGATCCGGCCGCGAGGCCGCGCCCCACCCGGACCTCGCGCACGTCGACCTTGGCCTCGGTGACGGCCTCCCGGATGGCGGCCTGGATCGCCTCGGGGTCCTGGACCGCCCCGAGCTCGAAGTCGATCTGGTCGCCCAGCTCCGGATTGAAGGAGTACTGGGCGCTCGGGAACTTCTCCCGCACCCTGCCCGCCACCGCCTGCACCTGCTGCTCGGTGAGCAGCGCGACGCGCTCCACGCGGATGAGGAAGCTGTTGTCGGACTCCGGGCCGTAGGTCTGGACCGAGGCGCCCTCGAAGCCCAGCTCCTCGACGGCTTTCCGGATCTCGCCGGGATCGACCGGGGCTCCGAACTTCAACTCCATCTCGGTGCCGCCCGCGAAGTCCACGCCGTAGTTGAGGCCGTGAACCCATGGGAGCGCCCAGATGATCACCGCCAGGTTGGCGATGAGGGAGAGCACCACGGCGATGCGGCGCTTCCCGACGAAGTCGATCTTCGTGCCGGGGGGGACGATGTCGAAGGTCTTGAATTGCATCGCTAGACGCTCAGCTTCGCCGTGTCGTGGCGGGTGAAGTACTCCATCAGGACGCGGGTGACGAAGATGGAGGTGATGAGGGAGGCGACGAGGCCGATGATCATCGTGACCGCGAAGCCGCGGATCGGGCCGGTGCCGAACTCCATGAGCATGAACCCGGCCACGAGAGTGGTGACGTGGGAGTCGATGATGGTCCAGAACACCCGCGCGTAGCCCTGCTGCACCGCGATCTTGACGCTCTTGCCCGCCCGGAGCTCCTCGCGGATGCGCTCATTGATGAGCACGTTCGCGTCCACCGCCATCCCGAGCGTGAGCACGAAGCCGGCGATGCCCGGGAGCGTGAGCGTGGTCTGGATGGCGGCCATGGCCGCGAGGACCAGGAGGCCGTTCAGGGCCAGGGCGACGTCGGCGATGAAGCCGCTCAGCCGGTAGTAGAGGATCATGAAGATCAGCACCGCGACGAGGCCGATGAGCGCCGCCTTCGTGCCCTTGGAGACGAGCTCGGGCCCCAGGGTCGCGCCCACGGTGGACTCGGCGCCGATGGTCACGGGGGCGGGAAGCGCGCCGGAGCGGAGCACGAGGGCGATCATCAGGGCCTCGTCGCGCTGCTCGTCGGGGCTGCCCGAGCCGAGGGTGATCTGGCCGCGCTGGGTGATCTGGCTCTGGATGACCGGCGCGCTCTCCACGATCTCATCGAGGACGATCGCCATCCGCTTGCCGACGTTGGCCCCGGTGAGGTCGCCCATGAGCTTCGAGCCCTCGGGGGACATCTCGAAGAGGACGACGAACTGGCCCGCGCGCATCGGATCGGTGTCGCGCTGGGCCTCGGCGTTCGCCAGGTAGTCGCCGGTGAGCTCCGTTCTTGCGCGGAGCAGGTACGTGCGCTCGTACTTGTACTTCTCCCCGCGCCGCGAGACATCCTCGGTCCCGAGCAGGACCACGTTCTTCGCGGGGTCGAGGAGCGGCTGGATCTTTTCCTTCATGAACGCGTCGAGCTGCTGCCGATCCTGGGACACGGCCACGATCTGCCCGCCCTCGTCGAACCAGCACCCGCCCTCGGGGAACGGAGGCCGCGCCTGCCGCTGGGCGGTGGTCTTGCACTCCGGCAGCATCGTCTTGAGCGGCTCGAGCACCTTGCCCTCGTCGTCCACGATCTTGAACTCGAGCTGGGCGGTGCGGCCGAGCAGGTCCTTGGCCGCGTCCGGATCCTTCGCCCCCGGGAGCTGGATCTGGATCTGGTTGTTCCCCTTGCGCTTGATGTCGGGCTCGGAGACGCCCCACTTGTCGATGCGGTTGCGGATGACCTTCTCCGCCTGCTCGACGGCGCCTTGCCGGAAGACCTCGAGCGCCTGCTGCTGGAAGGCGAACCGGACGCCGCCCTCGGCGCGCTCGGCGGTCATGTCGCCGAAGAAGGAGACGACCTCGCTCTGCACCTTGCCCGGATCGGCGGTCTTCACCTCGACGCGCGTGCTGTCCACGACGGTCCCGGCGGACTCGAACGCGATGCCCTCGGCCTTGAGCCGTTCGGCGATCGCGTCGGCGCGCCGCGTGACCTTGGCCTTCACGGCCTTGTCCACGTCGACGCCCATGTCGAGCAGGATGCCGCCCTGGAGGTCGAGGCCCAGGTTGAGCCGCGCCTGCGGCTTCGGAGCCCACTTCGGAACCGACTGCGTGAACGCGTCGGTGTTCCGCTGATCGGGGGGCAGCTTGAAGTAGAACCAGCTCGGGACGAGCTGGTAGACGCACAGGAGCGTGCCGGCGATGACCAGGCCGAGACGCCAGTACCAGGACCGTTCCATCTACTTCCTCGCCTCCGCCTTGGCCGGCGCCGCCGGCTCCGACTGCTTCCAGGCGCTCATGACTGTGGACTTGAGGACCCGGATCTTGTTGCCGCCGCCCACGTCCAGGGTGACGGACCGGTCCTCGACCAGCGCGACGGTGCCGATGATCCCGCTCTGCGTGACCACCTCGTCGCCCCTCTTGATGCTCGCCAGCCACTCGGCGTGGCGCTTGCGCTCCTTCTGCTGGGGCCGGAAGAACACGAGATAGAAGATGCCGAACATCGCCGCGAACATCGCGAGCGTCATCGGATCGCCGCAGCCGCCCGGCCCCGGGGCGCCGCCCTGTCCGCCCGTCTGTGAAAGGAAACCCTGCAAGATCGATTGCATGGACGCGCTCCGAGGATTCGCGGTGGCGGCTGGAAAAGCGCTGTGTTCTAGCGTGATTTCGACGGGTCCCGCAACTGCTTTGTGGCCGAGCGCCCGCCCGGTCGTCACCCGCCTTCCCGCCAGGCGGCGAGCCGCTCGCGGCGGAAGGTCTCGAAGCGGCGCGCCTCGATCGCGGCGCGCGCCTCCTCGACGAGCCGCAGGTAGAAGTGCAGGTTGTGGAGGGTGTTGGCGCGGAGCGCGAGGATCTCGCCGGCCTTGAACAGGTGGCGAAGGTAGGCCCTCGAGAAGGTCCGGCACGCATAACACTCGCAACCGGGATCGGCGGGCCTGTCGTCGTCGGCGTACTGCGCGTTGCGGATCGTGAGCTTCCCGCGGCTGGTGAAGAGCAGGCCGTTGCGGGCGGTGCGGGTGGGGAGGACGCAGTCGAACATGTCGATGCCGGCGGCGATGCCCGCGAGCAGATCCTCCGGCGTGCCCACGCCCATGAGGTAGCGGGGCTTCTCGCGCGGCATCCGGGGCGCGTCCCGCGCCACACCCTCCCACATCTGCGCGGGCGCCTCCCCCACGGCGTAGCCGCCGAGCGCATATCCCGGCAGGTCCAGCGCCGCGGCCTCCTCGATGGCGCGGGCGCGCAGGTCGGGGAAGAGCCCGCCCTGCGCGATGCCGAACAGGCTCCGCGGGTGGCGCGCCGCCGGCGCGGGCGCCTCCTCGATCCGCCGCCACGCGTCCCGGCACCGGACGAGCCAGCGCTGCGTCCGCGCCAGCGAGAGCTCGTGGTAGCGGCGATCGGCGAGCGACGGCGGGCACTCGTCGAAGGCCATGATCACGTCGGCCCCGAGCGCCTCCTGGATCTCGATCGCGCGCTCGGGCGAGAGGAAGTGGCGCCCACCGTCGAGGTGGCTGCGGAAGGTCACGCCCTCCTCCGCGATCTCGACGAGGCCGGGGCCGCTCTCGTCGCCGCCCTGAGCGCCCTGAGCACCTTGACCGAGGCTGAACACCTGGAAGCCGCCCGAGTCGGTGAGGATCGCACGGGGCCAAGCCATGAACCGGTGCAGCCCGCCGAGCCGCTCCACCCGCTCGTGCCCGGGGCGCAGGTAGAGGTGGTACGTGTTGGAGAGGACGATCCGGGCACCGAGTGTCTCGAGGTCGCGCGGTTCCAGCGTCTTCACCGCGGCCGCGGTGCCCACCGGCATGAAGACGGGGGTGTCGACGGGACCGTGCGCGGTCTCGAGCCGGCCGCGGCGCGCGGCGCCGTCCTCGGTGAGCAGGCGGAAGCGGATCACGGCTCGGGTTTCTCCCGCGTGAGGCTGCGGTGTCAACCCGGAGCTCAGGCGGCGCGCGCTCCCGACCTCGCCACCTCGGCGACGAGGCTTCGCCAGGCGCGGCCCGCGCGGCCCTCGGGGAGCACGCGGACGCCGACGCTCCGCTCCACCGCGCCCCCCGGCTGGTTCCAGCACACGACGCCGCGTGCGACGGGCGCGAAGACGCCGCGGCCGATCCTGACCTGAAGGAGATCGCCGACGAGCGGGAGCTGCGCTGCCCAGCGGAGCGAGCAGCCACCCTCGGAGACGTTGAGCGTGGTGGTCTCGAGGTTCGCGCTGCCGTGGAGGACGGTGAGCGGGCGCTCGACGGTGTAGCGCGGGGCGCGCTCACGGAAGCTCACGGCCTCGCCGCGGGCTGCGAGGGCGAGGAACCCTGCGGCGGCGAGGCTGGTCCGGTCGAGAGCGATCTCCACGCCCGGAGGCAGCGCCGGCCGGCCCACGCGCCGCACGAGCGCGACCCGCCCGAACAGGGTCGCCCGGATGGCCTGCCCGTAGATGCCGACGCGGACCGCCACATCCTCGCCGACGCGCGAGTCCGAGAGCGCGGGCAGGAACAGGAACCCGTTCTCCGGGCGCCATCCGGCCAGGAACTGGGCGGCTTCCAGATTGAGGGCGACGCTCTGCACCCGGAATGACCTCGCGGAAAGTCCCATGTTAACGCAGTCGTCCTCCGCGCCGTCACCGAATTACGGGACAGCGCGTGTTGCGGCGACCGGGAGGAATCCTTCACCGTACGAGCAGCATCGCGTCGCCATAGCTGAAGAACCGATATCGCCGCGCTACCGCCTCGCGGTATGCCGCGAGCACCGACCGGGTTCCTCCGAACGCGCAGGCGAGAACCAGCAGCGTTGACCGCGGCAGGTGGAAGTTCGTGACCATCGCATCCACGGCCCGGAAGGTGTGCCCCGGGCGGATGAAGAGCTCGGTCCGACCTTCACCGGCCCGCACGGCGCCGTCGTCGAAGGCGGTCTCAAGCGTGCGCACCGTTGTCGTGCCC
>JAEZXM010000375.1 GCA_023419875.1 Pseudomonadota bacterium
GGGGAGCTCGGGGACGGAGGCGTCGCCGCCGGGGATGTCTTCCATCCCGGCCGGTTCAGCAAGCGGCATGCCCTCCGCAAGGCCCGTGGTATGGCAGGTTCGTGCGTGTCGCGGGTCGCGCGGCGGCCCGCGGTCCGCCGTTCGACCGGACGACCCCGCTCAGGGTCGCGCGCGGCGAAAGATCGGAGCTTCGGGTCAGACCAACGCATCCAGGTTCGTCGAGGCGGGGCGCTGGTGCCGGTGAGGGGTGCGCCGAGGTTACCGGCTGCGCGAGCGAACGATCTCGTTCCGCTCGGGATCCACCCGGAGCTCCGCCTCGCGGCCACCCGGCTCCACGATCTCGACCTTCACGAGCGTGCGACCGCCTTCGCGGTCGACCTCGACCTCCTTCACGTTGCCGGGCCGGGCGGCGACGGCCGTCCGGATGGCGGCGATGACCTGATCAGCCTGGAGGCCGCGATCGTCGGCGCGCGCTGGCGTCGCGCAAAGGAGCAGCCCCATCGTCGTCGCGGCCATCAGGCCGCGCCTCGTTCCGTTCCTCATCCGTGTCTCCCGCTCGTGCGTCCACCCGCGCACGCACGGGATCTGGGCGAAGCGCGCCTCCCGCGCGACGACCCTCCCGGAACGTGCTGGACCTCTCCGGGGTCTCGGCGCAGGAGCCCGGCGCGCTTTGCGTTCCGCGCGGGCAGCGCGGATCATCGGAACGCCGCCATGCGAGCCGGCGGCCAGGCGCCGCGTCCCGTTCACCCCTGACCCTCGGCCTCCAGCGCCCGGATCTTCGCGCGGAGCGCCTCGTCCACCGGGACCTTCCGCCCGTCGCGGTAGTCGAGGAGCACGACGACGTCCTCCGCCTCCGCCACGTCCGCCTCCTGGGCCGCGCTCCGGATCCGGTAGCCCAGCGTGAGCGAGGTCCGGCCGACGGAGCGGACGGTGGCCGACACGCGGACCGTGTCCGGGTAGGAGAGGGCGCGGCGGTAGTCGATCGCGAGGTGGGCGACGATGGGGCCGATCCCGTCCTTGCCCGGCGGAACGGGCAGGCCGATCCGCTCGAAGTACGCCACCCGCGCCGACTCGATCCAGCGCGCGAAGACGACGTTGTTCACGTGCAGGTTCGCGTCCATGTCGCCCCAGAGGACGGGGATCGCGAGCGAGAGTGGGTAGCGGCCGAGGTTCTGTGGCTCGTTCATCCCTGCATTCTACGGCGTGCCTCGCGGCGGGCGTCTGCGAGAAACACGCGAGCCCGGACCGGCGAGACGCCGGATCCGGGCTCGGGGACCGCGCGAGCGCGGCTACTTGCTGCTCGTCTTCGGTCCCTGCTGGATCAGCTCGCCCTCGATCTCGATCTTGATCTCGTCGCCGACCACCGGGCCGGCCTCGACCGCCTTGCTCCACTTGAGGCCGTACTCCTGGCGATCGAGCTTCGTCACGGCGGAGAATCCCATCCGCGTGTTGCCGCCGGGGTCCTTCACCGTGGCCGCGGGGAGGTCCACGTCGAGGACCACCGGCTTCGTCACCCCGCGCATGGTGAGATTGCCCGTCACCTTGAGCTTGCCCTCCCCGGCCTTCTCCACCTTGGTGGACTTGAAGGTGATGTTCGGGTGGTTGGCTACGTCGAAGAAGTCCGCCGAGCGCAGGTGGTCGTCGCGCTTCGGCTCGCGCGTGTTGATCGTCCTCGCGTCGATGACCGCCTCGACCGAGGACTTCGTCACGTCCTTGTCGTCGAGGGTGACCGTGCCGGTGGTCTTGTCGAACTGCCCGCGCACGTTGGAGACGACGAGGTGCCGGACGGAGAACATCGACTGAGTGTGCGACGGGTCGATGGCCCAGGTGGTGGGTGCGGCCCAGGAGGCCAGGGGGGCGAGGGTGAGGCTCAGGGCGACGGCGAGGCGTCTCATGGTGCGGCTCCTTGTGCTTGGTGCTCCGAAGAACCGGCGTCAGCGCCGTCCTCCGTCGATGCTCCGGAGGCGCGGAGGTTTCTGGACCGGCAGGGGCGCGAGGGCGGCGACCGCCCGCGCGTGCGCGGCGAACGCCTCGGGCATCCGCCGGTACCAATGGAAGGACCCCTCCTTGCGCGCGGCCACCAGGCCCGCCTGCGAGAGGACCTTGAGGTGGTGGGACACGGTCGCCTGGGCCAGCCCGAGCCGCCGGGTCAGCTCCTGGCAGGAGACCTCGCCGTGCGCGAGCAGCCGGATGAGCCGCAGCCGGGTCGGATCCCCCAGGGCGCGTGCAACGCGGGCCGTATCTCGTGGTGAATAGGCCATCGACGTATCGAATTCCGTCGATGTACTAACGCGCCGGAGCACGGGCGCAACCGCCGCCGGCGTGCCCGGTGGGGTGCCTCAGGCCATGGACGGGGCGGGTGCGGCGCTAGCCGCGGCGGCCCAGCTCGTTCGCGGTGAGCTGCTCCAGGGTCTGCCCCCTGCGCACCACCCGGAGCGTCCCGTCGGCGCAGAGGAGGACCTCGGGCGCCTGGACGTGCGAGTTGTAGTTGAACGGAGACATCGACGCGCAGTACGCGCCCGCGCCGCCCACCACGAGGAGGTCGCCCACCGCGGGATCGGCCATCCGCCGCGGGACGACGTACCCGTGCTCGTCGAGGCTCTGCGAGTCGCCGCTCTCGCAGCACCGCCCGGCGACGACGCGCGGCGCGACGCCGGGACCGGAGAGATCCCACTCCGTCGAGCGGAGCGCGCCGTCCCGCGAGACGACGGAGAACGGGTGTCGCGAGCCGTAGAGCAGCGGCCGGGTATTGGCCTCCATGCCGCCGTCGGCGATCACGAAGTCGAACCCGTCGGGCCCCGACGACTTCCGGTCCACCACGCGGGTGACGAGATACCCGGCGTTGGCCACCACGAACGTGCCCGGCTCGACCGCCATCCGGAGCCGCCGGCCGGTGCGGCCGGCGAACGCCTCGAACCGCGCCTTGGCGTGCGCACCGAGCGCGGCAACGTCGGCCGGCTGCTCGTCGGGCATGCGCGCTTCCTTGAAGCCGCCGCCCAGGTTGAGCGTCGTCGCCTCCGGGAACCATCGCTCGACGATGGCCAGCATCCGGTCCACGTTCTCCGCCCAGGCGGCCGGATCGCCGCCCGAGCCGATGTGGACGTGCACCGCGCCGATGGTGACGCCGCCCTCGCGCGCCGCGGACGTGAGCCGCTCGAGATCACCCTGGTGGACACCGAAGGAGGAGTACTTGTCACCGGTGTTGCGCGTGACGCTCTCGCCCGAGCCGACACCGGGGTTGACGCGGACGGCGATGGCCAGCTTCTTCGCCCGCGCGAACGGCGCCACGAGCTCGAGCTGCCGGAGCGAGCAGGCGTTGTAGCGGAGCCCGTCCAGCATCAGCGCCTCGAGGTCGCGCCGGTCCTGCCCCTCGGGCACCTCCTGCGTGGTGAGCATGATCCGGTCGGCGGCGATCCCCGCCCGCCGCGCCCGCCGCGCCTCGTTGAGCGAGCTCGCGTCGATGCCCATCCCCTCCCCGCCCACGACCTCGAGGATGGCCCGGGTGGAGTTGGCCTTCATCGCGTAACCCGCGTGGAGGCCGAAGGCGTTCGGCATCGCCAGCACCTGCCGGCACCGCTCGACGACCAGCGCCTCGTCGTACAGGTAGTGCGGCGTGCCGGCGAGCGTCGCCGACTCGACCACGTGCCTGGGCGTCACCCGGCCGAAGGGAGCGAGGGTCGTCATGCGCGTCACCGCTTCACCGAGAGCGCGGCCTGGATCCGCTCGACCGCCTGCTCGGTGTCCTTCCGCTTCCCGAACGCGGAGAGCCGGATGTACCCCTCGCCGCTCGGGCCGAAGCCCGACCCCGGAGTCGTCACCACGTGCGCCTCGCGGAGGAGCAGGTCGAAGAAGTCCCACGACGACATCCCGCGAGCGGTCTTCGCCCAGACGTACGGCGAGTTGGTGCCGCCGAAACAGGTCAGCCCCGCCTTCGAGAGCCCCTCGCGGATGGTGCGCGCGTTGGCGAGGTACTGGTCCACGATCGCCCGGCACTCGGCCCGCCCCTCCGGCGAGAGCGCGGCCGCGCCGCCCGCCTGGACCACGTTGGAGGGGCCGTTGAAGAAGGTGCTCTGCCGCCGGTACCACATGGCGTTGAGCTTCCCGGGCGGGCAGTCCTCGGCGACGAGCTCCTTCGGCACCACCGCCCAGCCGAGCCGCACGCCGGTGAACCCGGCCGACTTCGAGAAGCTGTTGAGCTCGATCGCGCAGCGCTTCGCTCCCGGCACCTCGTAGATCGAGTGCGGGAGGCCCGGCTCGCGGATGAACGTCTCGTAGGCGGCGTCGAAGAGGATGACCGCCTGGTGCTCGATCGCGTACGCGACGAACTTCGCGAGCTGCGCGTGCGTCGCCACCGCGCCGGTGGGGTTGTTCGGGCTGCAGAGGTAAACGAGATCGACCTTCTCCTTCGGGACCTCGGGGAAGAACCCGTTCGCCTCGGTGCAGGGCATGTAGACGATGCCCCGGTACTGCTGCCGGTCCGGATCCCAGGTCCCGGTCCGCCCCGCCATCACGTTCGAGTCCACGTAGACCGGGTAGGCGGGGTCCTGGATCGCCACCACCGCGTCGGCGGAGAAGATCGACTGGAGATTCGAGGAGTCGGACTTCGCGCCGTCGGAGACGAAGATCTCCGAGGGGTCGAGCGAGACGCCGCGCCGCGCGTAGTCGGCGCCGATCGCCTCGCGCATCCACCGCTCGCCCTCGTAGTCGCCGTAGCCCGTGTACGTCGCGGGGTCACCGAGCTTCCGCGCGCCGGCGACGAGCCCCTCGACCACGGCAGGGCCGAGGGGGAGTGTGGTGTCGCCGATCCCGAGGCGGAGCACCTGCACGCCCGGGTTCGCCTCGGCGAAGGCCTTCGCGCGCCGGGCGATCTCCGGGAAGAGGTACCCCGCCGCGAGCTTGTCGTAGTTCTGGTTCGTCCGTGCCATCGCTCACTCCCGGAACGCCTCGAACGCCTCCGGATCGAGGGTCCCCTCTCCGACCCGCGCCACCGGGCCGGTCATGTCGATGGCGAACCCCTCGCCGATCGTGATCGCCAGCTCGCCGCCCGGCATGTGCACCGTGATCTCCGCGTCGCACAGCCCGAGCCGGTGCGCCACCGCCGCGGCGGCGCTGCTGGAGCTGCCGGAGGCGAGCGTGTAGCCGGCGCCGCGCTCCCAGATCTCGATCCGGATGTTCCGCCGGTCGATCACCCGCAGGAACTGCACGTTGGTCCGGTTCGGGAACCGCGGCTCCCGCTCGATGAGGGGGCCGAACTCCCGGGCCAGCGCCTCGGAGATCTCGGGCAGCGGGATGACGCAGTGCGGGTTGCCGACGGTCGCCGCCGAGAACGTGAACGTCCGTCCACCCACGGTCATCGTCTCGTTCAGCACCTCGCGCGCGCCGCCCGCGACCGGGATCTTCGCCCCGTCGAAGCTCACCCGGCCCATCTCCACGTCGACGAGCTTCCCGCCGGGGTGGACGCGCGAGCGGACGATCCCACCGGCGGTCTGGATCGTGAACGGGTCGCTCTGGACGAGGCCGCGGTCGAACAGGAAGCGCGAGAAGATGCGCAGGCCGTTGCCGCTCTTCTCCGCCTCGCTCGCGTCGGGGTTGAAGATCCGGAGCCGGAAGTCGGCGCCCTCCGCCGGCAGCGGACCCCACAGGATTCCGTCCGAGCCCGCGCCGTAGTTGCGGTGGCAGATACACCGGATCTCGCGCGCGGTGAGCTCGCGGCCGATCTCCCGGGGGTCCATCACCAGATAGTCGTTGCCGAGGCCGTGGTACTTGGAGAAGCGCATACGGGGCCGAACCTTATATCGAATCTCGACGGGGGCCGCATCAGGACCCTGCGTCGCGGGGTGCTCCGATGCTCAGCTACGACGTGGTGGTGATCGGGTCCGGGCCGGCCGGCGAGAACGGCGCGGTCCAGGCCGGGCACCTGGGCAAGAAGGTCGCGCTGGTCGAGAAGGAGGCCGTGCCCGGCGGCGCCTCCGCCAACACCGGCACCATCCCCTCGAAGGCCCTGCGCGAGACCGCACTGGGCATCCAGCAGGCGCGGAGCCGCGGCGCGCACGGCATCGAGCTGCGCCTGTCCGGCCAGGTCACGGTCCCCGAGCTGATGGGCCGGCGCGGCCTCGTCACCGGCCGCGAGCACTCGCGCATCCGGAACGCGCTCAACCGCGCAGGCGTGGACCAGCTCCGGGGCGTCGCCAGCTTCGTCGACCCGCACACCGTGAAGATCGACGTCCCCGACGGCGGCTTCCAGGAGCTCCGCGCCGACGTCGTGCTCCTCGCCACCGGCACCCGTCCCTTCCACCCGCCCGCCTACACCTTCGATCACGTCCGGATCTACGACTCCGACTCGATCCTGCTCCTCGACCGCGTCCCCCGTTCGCTCGCCATCCTCGGCGGGGGCGTCGCCGGCTGCGAGTACGCGTCGATCTTCGCCGGACTGGGGGTGAACGTCTCCATCATCGACTCGAAGGAGCGCCTCCTCCCCTGGCTCGACGCCGAGGTCTCGCTCGCCATGCAGGACCTCTTCGCCATGGCCGGCATCGAGATGTGGCAGCGGACGCGGGCCGTGAAGCTCGAGCCCGGAGACCGGGACGTGCTGGTCACGCTTTCCGACGGGGCGCGGGTCGTGGCCGAGAAGGTGCTGGTCGCTGCGGGCCGCGTCGGGAACGTGGAGAGCCTGAACCTCGCGGCGGCGGGCCTCCGGGCGACCGAGCGAGGTTTGCTCGAGGTGAACGAACACTTCCAGACCGCCGTTCCGCACGTCTACGCCGCCGGCGACCTGATCGGCTTTCCCGGGCTCGCCTCGACCTCGATGGAGCAGGGGCGGGTCGCGATGCTCCACGCCTTCGGCGGCGAGCGCAGCCGGAGGCTCTCGGCCCTCCTGCCCGTGGGCATCTACACGATCCCCGAGGTGTCCTCGGTCGGCGAGACGGAGGAGTCGCTTCGCGGCAAGGGCCGCGAGTACGTGGTCGGCAAGGCCTCGCTCGAGAACAACGCCCGCGCGAACCTCGTCGGCGAAGCGGTCGGGTTCCTGAAGCTCATCGCCGACGCCCGGGACGGCCGCATCCTCGGCGTGCACTGCATCGGCCCCCACGCCTCCGAGCTCGTGCACCTCGGGCAGGCGGTGATGAGCCACGACGGGGACCTGCACTACTTCGTCGAGGCGGTCTTCAACTACCCGACGCTCGGCGACGCCTACAAGTACGCGGCCTTCGACGCGCTCGAGCAGCTCCGCGAGGGGAAGGT
>JAEZXM010000033.1 GCA_023419875.1 Pseudomonadota bacterium
GTCCACGACGAGTGCGCGCCCGGTCTCGACCAGCACCCGGAGCGGCGCCCCCGGCTCCGGCGCGGGCGGACCCCGGTCCTCGACCTCGATCTCGATCTCGAGCCCCGGGGTCGCCGGATCGCTCGCCCGGGCGCGCCGCCCGGCGGCGCGCACCTCTCCGAGCGCGAAGGCGCGCTTCACCGCCGCCCGCCCGAGCCCCAGGGCGTCGGCGAGGGCGCGATCGAGGCGTCCCGCCGCGTCCGCGGGGAGCTCGAGCCGTCGTCTCATGGTGTCACTTCTTCCTCGCCTTCACGGCGTGCGGGCTCCGCATCAGGGCGAGCCCGTAGAAGAGCTGCTGCTCGGTGTAGAGCCTGCGGCCCGCGTACTCCGCGTCCTGGAACGAGCCCGGCCCCTCGAGCCACATCCGGACCCGCGCCTCGCCCTGGTGCGCGAACGGCGCGAGGACCTCCGCCGGCGCCACCGCGACGTACTTTCGCATCAGCGCCCGGATCCGCCGGTTGTACTTCCCGAGCGGAAGGCGACCGTGGCGGCGGCCGGCGTGGAGCGTGCCGTCGAAGCGGGTGGAGGCGTGGTACAGCTCGTGGAGGATCGTCCCGACCCGCTGCTCGGCGGTCGAACCCACGAACCAGAGCGGGCGGAGGGTGATGACGTAGAGGATCTTCCGCCCCTTGATCTTCACGAGCGGCTTCACCGCCCCGCCCGACGCACGGCGTCGGCTCGTATCGAAGTGCGCGGGCCGGATCGTCGCCCGCGAGGTCCGGCGCGCCTCGCCGGCCACCACGAGGATGCGCGAGGCGCGAACGTGACCCAGCTCCGGCAACCGTTGCGCGAGATCGCGAACGAGTCGTTTCACTGCGAGCGTAACGTTGGGGCGGCTGGGGCGGTCCTGCACGACATCGGAGCATACAGTCCCACGTCCCCGGTACATACTTCCACGGCGTCGCGTGGGTGGGCGGAAGCGTCACATTGAACCCCCCGCGAGGGGCCAGCTAGCATGCGCTCGTGCCCTTCGCGATCCTCCTCGCCATCACGCTCGCGGTCGCCGCGGGGATCGCCTTCCTCGTCCAGCGCGAGCGCAGGTTCCGCGCCGGCATGCGGAGCGTCGAGGAGCGCATGCGCGAGCTCGCAACGCGCATCGAGGCCGCCGAGGCGGACGTCGCCCACGCGGTGACGCAGGCGGAGATCTCCGAGAGCCTCCTCATCGACAAGGGCATCGCCGACGAGGAGGACGTCGAGGCCGCGCGCCGGAGGTTCGACGGCGGCGAACCCTCGGCCGCGTCCTCCCGGTACATCCCCGGACGCGACGGCGGGTTGCACTGATCGTAACCGGGCGTGCCGCCCCGCCCCGCCGGCAGGGAGACACCTACCCTCCCGCTCGTCCTGAGCGTAGCGGCGCGTCAGCGCCGCGGAGTCGAAGGACGTACTCCCCGCCGCGGTCCCCGCCTCGCCGGCTTGCGGCTCGCAGACCGCCGCGGCGCGGGCTCCGGCCACTCCCGCCGCTCCGCCGGCGTGAGCGGCTCGAACCGCGGCTTCTCCGGGTGGCGGCGGTACGCGAGCACCGTGCGGCCGAGGATCTGCGCGATCTGCGCCCCGGCCTCCTGCCCCAGCCGCTCGGCCGCCTCGAACCGATCCTCCGGGCTCTCCGTCCCGACCTTCACCTTCACGAGCTCGTGCACGGCGAGCGCCTCGACGAGCTGCTCGACCACCGCCGGCGTGACGCCGTCCTTGCCCACCTGGACCACGGGGGAGAGGTGATGCCCGGCGGCGCGCAGTGCCCGCCGGAGCGGCGACGAGGGCATGAGGGAGCGCTTGCGGGGGCTGGTGGGAGCAGGCATGGGCCTCGGTATAGCAGGCTCCGCGTCCGCGCGAAGCTGGGCACGCCTTCACTTCCGCAGATACTTCAGCTCCCGCACGAGGTCCGCCTGGTCCGGCACCGCCTGGAGCCCGCGCTTGAGGTGCCTCTCGGCGAGGCTCAGGTCTCCGACGACCTTGGCCATCTGGCCGAGGAAGAGGTAGCCGGGGGCGCACCGCTCGTTCTTCTTGAGCGCGGCCTCGATGGCCGCGGCGCTGGCGCCCTGGGCGCGCTTCTTGTCGGGCGCCAGCAGGAACTCGCACCAGGCCTTCCAGATCCCGAATTCCGGCTCGTCGGCGTTGAGCTTCACCGCCTCGCCGAGCTTCGCCAGCGCGTCCTCGTACCGGCGCGCCTTCACGAGGGTGGTCCCCTCCTGGAAGAGGCCCTCCGCGTGGAGGATCCGCATGACGTCCACGTCCGCGGTGCCGCCCGCGTCGAGCTCCTTCACGTACTCGGCCCGCCGGGCTTCCTCACCGAGCACCGCCCACGCCTCCGAGATCCGCGCGAAGACGTCGGCGCAGAGCTTTCGGATCTCGGGGTTCGCGTCGGCGGGCACCGTGTCCGGGTGATAGGTCCGGGCGAGCCCGAAGTAGGCGGCCTTGACCGCGGCGGCGGGCGCGTCGCGTTTCACACCGAGCACCTGGAAGTGATCCGCCTCCTTCTGCTTCTCGAGCGCGGCCCGGAGCGCGGCGGCGTCATGGCCCGCCGGTGCCGCCTGCGGGGCGACCG
>JAEZXM010000059.1 GCA_023419875.1 Pseudomonadota bacterium
GTTCCTGACTGTGGCCATGCTCGCCGTCATCCTCTGGGACGTGGTGCGCGGCGGCGCCGGCCGGATCACCTGGGAGTTCCTCACCTCCGCGCCGGACCAGGGGATGATGGGCGGTGGCATCTTCCCCGCGATCTACGGCACCGTGGTCATGACGCTCCTCATGACGGTGGCCGTCCTCCCGATCGGCGTTGCCACCGCCATCTACCTGCACGAGTACGCCCCGCCGCGCTCGAGGCTCGCGGCGGCGGTCCGGGTCGCGGTGGTGAACCTCGCCGGCGTGCCCTCGATCGTGTTCGGCCTCTTCGGCCTCGGCTTCTTCATCCAGTTCGTCGGGGGCGGGCTGGACGCGGCCTTCTCGCCGCCCAGCGTCCTCCGCTACGGCCAGCCCGCGCTCGTCTGGGCGTCGCTCACGCTCGCGGTCCTGACGCTTCCGGTGGTGATCGTCGCCACCGAGGAAGCGCTCCGCGCCGTCCCGCGCGATCACCGGGACGCGAGCCTCGCCCTCGGGGCGACGAAGTCGCAGACGCTCGTCCGGGTGGTCCTCCCCGGCGCCCTCCCCGGCATCCTCACCGGCGCGATCCTGGCGGTGGCCCGCGGCGCGGGCGAGGTCGCCCCCATCCTCTTCACCGGGGTCGCCTACTTCCTCCCCGACCTGCCGAGCTCGCTCTTTTCCCAGTTCATGCACCTCGGCTACCACGTCTACGTGCTCGCCACCCAGTCGCCCGACGTCGAGGCCACGAAGCCGCTGCTCTACGCGACCGTGCTCGTCCTCCTCGTCCTCACCTTTGCCCTGAACCTGGTGGCGATCGCCATCCGGACCCGCACCCGCCGCAGAGCGGCGGGCCGACAATAGAGCCACGGACCATGGACGCGCCGAACGGAAGCGGCATCGCGACCAAGATGGAGACCCGGACGCTCACGGTCCGGTACGGCGAGAAGGCCGCGGTGAAGGCCGTCAGCCTCCGCCTCCCCGAGCGGCAGGTGATGGCCCTCATCGGCCCCTCCGGCTGCGGGAAGTCCACCTTCCTCCGGGCGCTCAACCGGATGAACGACCTCATCCCGGGCGCGTCCGCCGAGGGGGAGATCCTGCTCGACGGCCGATCCATCTTCGACCACCACCTCGACGCGGTGGAGCTGCGCCGGCGGGTGGGGATGGTGTTCCAGAAGTCGAACCCCTTCCCGAAGTCGATCTTCGAGAACGTCGCCTACGGGCTCAAGGTCGGCGGCCTCTCGGACCGGACGAAGATCGCGGACCGGGTCGAGCGGTCGCTCCAGGGCGCGGCCCTGTGGGACGAGGTGAAGGACCGGCTCCATGAGAGCGCCCTCGCCCTCTCGGGCGGCCAGCAGCAGCGCCTCTGCATCGCCCGGGCGCTGGCGGTCGAGCCGGAGGTGGTGCTCATGGACGAGCCCGCGAGCGCCCTCGATCCCATCGCCACCGCCCGCATCGAGGACCTCATCCACGAGCTCAAGGCGCGGTACACCATCGTCATCGTGACCCACAACATGCAGCAGGCCGCCCGGGTCTCCGACCAGACCGCGTTCTTCTACATGGGCGACCTCGTCGAGGTCGGGTCCACGGAGCAGATCTTCACGAACCCGCAGGAGCAGCGGACCGAGGACTACGTCACGGGCAAGTTCGGCTAGGCGCGGGGGCGAAGGCCCGCGCCGCCACCCGGAGGGCATGGAGATGGCGACGACCCACACCGACAAGGCCTACGAGCGCGAGCTGGTCGCGCTGCGAGACAAGCTGCTGGAGATGGGCGGCCTCGTCGAGGTCGCCATCTCGGACGGGGTGCGGGCCGTGATCGAGCGCGACGCCGCCCTGGCGCAGCAGGTCCGGACGAGGGACCGCGAGATCAACCGGATGGAGGTGGACATCGACGGCGCCTGCCGCCGCATCCTCGCGCTCCGCCAGCCGGCCGCCTCCGACCTCCGCTTCATCACCACCGCGCTCAAGATCGTCACCGACCTCGAGCGCATGGGCGACCTCGCGGTGAACGTCGCCGAGCGGGCGATGGAGCTCGCGTCGTCGTCCGCCCTCGGGCCGATGCACGACCTCGCCAAGCTCGCCGACCTCTCCGAGGCGCAGCTCAAGCTCGCCCTCGATGCCTTCGTCACCCGCGACGTGGAGAAGGCGGAGGAGGTGCTGCAGGGCGACGAGCTGCTCGACACGCTCTACCTCAAGATCTTCAACTCCCTGCTCACCCTCATGATGGAGGACTCGCGCAACATCCGCCGGGCGACCTCGGCCATGTTCGCCGCGAAGTACCTCGAGCGCTTCGGCGACCACGCCACCAACCTCGCCGAGATGGTCGTCTACATGGTCCGCGGGACCGACATCCGGCACCCGAAGAGCCGGATGCTGGAGCGGGCGAAGACGGGGAAGTAGCCGGACGCGGCCACCCCGTTCACCGCGCGTCGTGGCCCCGGCGAAGCCCCGCCCCGAACCCCGCGTCCGGTCGGCGGAGGAGCCACACGACGAACGCGAGCGCCCCGATTGCAGCGGCCGAGGTGAGGATCAAGAGCGCCAGCATTGCGTGCCACCTCCACCTGCTTCATTACGTGCAGCCGGTGGCGCTTCCGTGAAAGATGCACCGCCCGTCGGGGGCACGAACAGCCAGGAGCGGCGCGCGTACCCACCGTCAGGGCGATCCGCCCGGCGCGCCGGGACCGCCCAGCATCCCGGCGCCGCCGGTCGTTCCCGTCGTCCCGGTCGATCCGATCGGCACGCACCGTGCCGTACCGGACACGGTCGCGCCCGGGCTCGTGTCCGGGACCGTACCGGGCGGACACGTGGTCGCCGTGCCGGCTCCCGTTCCCAGCCCGTCGTTGGGCACCGTTCCCGGCAGTGTGTCGGGCTGTGCGCCCGGAGCCGTGTTGGGCTGCGTCCCCGGCGCGGTGTTGGGTTGCGTTCCGGGGGCCGTGTTGGGCTGCGTCCCCGGGGAAGTGTTGGGGACCGTCCCGGGGGCCGCCCCGGTGCCCGCCGCCTGTGCCCACGCCAGCGCCGGCGCTGCGGCCAGCATCATCAGGATCGCGCGTCTCATGGGGGACGGATGCGCATCGCCGTCCCGATCGGCCGCCCCGGCCGGCCCCTCAGGCGACGAGGAGGCGCGACCCGAGGCCGCCGAGCACGCCGAGGAGCGCGCCGACCCCGACGTCGATGGGATAGTGCGCGCCGAGGTAGACGCGGGAGAGCCCGATGCCGGTGGCGAGCAGCAGGCTCAGCGGCCCGAGCGCGAACGGCTCGCCGGCGAAGGCCACCGCCACCGAGAACGCCGCCGCGGTGTGGCCCGACGGGAAGGAGAAGCGGTCCGGATTCTGGGCGAGCGCCTCGAACCCGTGGATCGCGGAGTTGGGCCGCGCGCGGTTGAGGCTCCGCTTCAGCGCCTGGGACGTGAGCGTCGCGAGCGTCGTGGCCGCCGCGAGCCGCAGGCCGAGGTGGACGCCGAGCCGGGTCGCGGTGGCGAGGCACGCGATACCGGCGATCGTCCAGCTCCTCGCGTCGCCGATCGTGGTCAGGGTCCGCGCGACCATCGTGCGCCAGGGCCGGCGGAACCGCTGGACGGAGACGAGCAGCGCCTCGTCGAACGACAGGATCCGTCGGAAGCGCCCGATCTGGAGGACGACGTCGCCGGTGGCGGCATCCACGGTCACGGCGCCCGCTCCGGCGTCCGGCGAGTTCGGCTCGGCCATGGCTTCCAAGGTGAGCGGCGACCGTGTCCTCGGCGCGACTCGCCTGCAAAGTCTGTGTGAAGGACCACGCCATCAAGTCCCCACCCCGGGCAGGTCCGGGCGACCGCACGCTCGGGGGACGTGCGGGTTTCCGCGGCGGTCTCACGACGCCCGCCGGGGCGCGTAGCGGAGGATGGCGCACGCGACGCCCCCGTTCCGCACCGGCCAGTCGGCGGCGGGGGGCGCGTCCACCAACCTCGGGACACCCCGGGCCGGACCGAGCACGACGAGCTCCCATTCCGCGAGCCGCGCCGCGAGAGCGGCCAGCGCGCGCCAGGCCTCGGCGACGCCCTCTTCGAGCCGGACGCCGTAGGGCGGGTTTGTACCGCAGAGCCCCGGGCCGGGCGGCGCCGGAGCGTCGGCCGCGTCGCAGCGCTCGAACCGGATCGCCTCCGAAACGCCCGCGGCCTCGGCGTTCTTCCGCGCGAGCCGGAGCGCCCCCGCATTCCGATCCGAGGCGACGATCGGGATCGCGATCGGCCGTTCGGCCTCGCGGAACGCGCGCCGGAGCCGCTCGAGGCGAGCGGGGTCGTGGCCGGGAAGCCCTTCGAGCGCGAGGCGCCGGCCGAGGCCGGGCGCGCGCCGGCCGGCAGCGAGGGCGGCCTCGACGGCGATGGTCCCCGAGCCGCACATCGGATCGCAGAAGGGCCGGTCGCCCCGCCAGCCACCGG
>JAEZXM010000119.1 GCA_023419875.1 Pseudomonadota bacterium
CCCGACGTTCAAGGCGATTGCGCCGGGGACGCCGCCACCTTCCCCTCCACCTCCGGCAGGAACGCGGTGAGGAGCCCGATCGCCGGCAGGAACGCGCAGACGCGGTAGACGAACTCGATCCCCCGCGCGTCGGCGACGAGCCCGAGCAAGGCCGCGCCGATCCCGCCCACGCCGAACGAGATCCCGAAGAAGAGCCCCGCCACGGTGCCGATCCGCCCGGGCATGAGCTCCTGCGCGTACACCACGATCGCCGAGAACGCGGAGGCGAGGACGAGGCCGACGATCACGCTCAGCACCGCCGTCCAGAACTGGTTCGCGTAGGGCATGAGCAGCGTGAACGGAAGCACCCCGAGGATCGACGCCCAGATGACGTACTTCCGGCCGATCCGGTCGCCGATCGGCCCGCCCGCGAGCGTGCCCACCGCCGCCGCCCCGAGGAACAGGAAGAGGTGGAGCTGGGCCGAGCGGACGGAGACGCCGAACCGCTCGATGAGGAAGAACGTGTAGTAGCTGCTCAGGCTCGCGAGGTAGAGGTACTTCGAGACGACGAGCGCGACCAGGATGGCGACGGCGAGGGCGACGTGCCGGGGCGGGAGGGCGCTGCGCGGGCGCAGCGCGGCAGCCTTCGCCGCGGGATGCCTCGCGTACCAGCGCCCCACGCCGAAGAGCAGCACGATGGCCAGCCCCGCGGCGAGCGCCAGGGAGGCCACGCTCCGCTGGCCGAACGGCAGGATGACGAACGTCGCGAGCAGCGGGCCGACGGCCGAGCCGGCGTTGCCGCCGACCTGGAAGAACGACTGGGCGAACCCGTGGCGACCGCCGGAGGCCATCCGCGCAACGCGCGAGGACTCGGGGTGGAACACCGCGGAGCCGAGCCCCACGAAGCCGACCGCGAGGAGGACGAAGGGGTAGCTCGGCGCGAACGCGAGGAGCAGCATCCCCCCGAACGTGCTGCACATGCCGATCGCCAGCGAGTACGGCAGCGGCCTGCGATCGGTGACGATCCCGACGACCGGCTGGAGCAGCGAGGCGGTGAACTGCGCGACGAGCGTGATGGCGCCGACCTGGGCGAAGTCGAGGCGAAAGGCGCTCTTCAAGATCGGGTACGCCGCGGGGATCGCCGACTGGAGCATGTCGTTCAGGAGGTGACAGAAGCTCACCGCCGCCAGCACGCGGACCGCGGCGCGGGTTTCGCCCGGACGAGACATCCCGAGTTTCTAGCCGGTCCCCGGCGCGCGCCGCCAGCACGGAGCGCGCGACGAGCCTGCGTCGTGTTGCCCCGGACTTCGCGCGGACCTCGGTTCCCTGGCGCGGACCTCGGATCCCGCGCCCGCTAGATCCCCGCCCCCGCGCCCTCGCCCTTCTCCGCCATGCGACGCCGCTCGATCGCGGCGAGGAGCTTCTCGAACGGCTCCTCGAACAGGCGGATGCCCTCGAAGAGCAGCTCGTCTGTCACCCCCTCCAGCGAGATGCCCAGGGAGGCGAGCTCGGCGAGCGCGGCGCGGGCGTCGTCCAGGCCGGCCTCGAGCGTGGCCGCCACCCGGCCGTGATCGCGGAAGGCCAGGAAGGTGGCCGGGGGCATGGTGTTGACCGTCTCCGGGCCGATCAGCTCCTCGACGTACATGACGTCGCGGTAGCGCGGATCCTTGGTGCTCGTGCTCGCCCAGAGCAGCCGCTGCGGCATCGCACCCGCCGCGGCGAGGCGGGCCCACCTCGGCTCGGCGGTGCGCGCGCGCCAGTCCTGGTACGCGAGCTTCGCGTTGGCGATGCCCACCTGGCCGCGCAGGGCCGCGGCGCGGGCGGCGAGCTCCGGCTGCTGCTTCCCAAGGTCGTCGAGCTTGCCGTCGACGAGCGTGTCCACGCGCGAGATGAAGAAGCTCGCCACGCTCGCCAGGCGGGAGACGTCCTCGCCCCGCCCGACGCGCGCCTCGATCGCCGCCTCGTACGCCTCCGCCACCGTCGCGTAGGCCTGCCGCGAGAAGAGGAGCGTGATGTTGATGTTCACACCCTCCTCGAGGAGCTGGCGGACGGCCGGGGTGGCTTCGGGCGTGGCCGGGACCTTGATGAAGACGTTCTCGCGGCCCAGGGTCTTCCAGAGGCGGCGCGCCTCGTCGAGCGTCGCCTGAGGGTCATGGGCGGCGTGGGGCGACACCTCCAGGCTCACGTAGCCGTCCCGCCTGCCGGTCCGGTCGTACACCGGCCGGAGGAGATCCGCCGCCGCCTGGATGTCCTGGATGGCGAGGGCTTCGTAGATCGCCTTGGCGTCGAGCTCGGGCTGGGGAAGGAGCCGCGCCAGGCCGGCCTCGTAGTCGTCCCCGCCGCCGCCGATCGCCTTCTCGTAGATCGCGGGGTTGGTGGTGAGGCCGGTGAGACCGTCCTCCTCGACGTGCCGGGCGAGCTCGCCGGAGACGAGGATGCCCCGGCGCAGGCTGTCGTACCAGGGGCTCTGTCCGTAGCGGGCCAGCTCTCGAAGTGGATTGCTCACATGAACCTCCGGGGGAGTGTCGCCGATGAACATAACGAGGCCAGGGGGCTCGGGCACCGGTTCACCGGCCGTCCTCCCGCGGCGGCGCGTAGAACGAGACACCGCGGACGTGCGGATTCACCGCAAGTGGGTGCTGGAGGGGCGGGAACGCCCGCTGCTCGCAGTCCATCCGCTCGCACAGGCGGCAGGTGATCCCCACCGGGACCACCGCGCCCGGCCCGTCGAGGTTCACGCCGTCCGCGTAGACCACCTCGCCGGCCCGGCTTGCCTCGCACCCCATGGCGATGGCGAGCACCGAGCGGGGCGCGTGGAATCCGCCCCGGTCCCGGGTGACGGTCCGCGCGATCCAGAAATAGGTGCTGCCGTCGGGGAGGCGCGAGAGCTGCGTACGGATGAGCCCCGGCGTCGTGAACGCCTCGAAGACGTTCCAGCGGGGGCAGGCGCCCGAGAACCGTGCGAAGCGGAGACCGGTGGCGCTGAACCGCTTGGAGATGTTCCCGGCGATGTCCACCCGGACCATGTGGAAGGGGACACCCTCGGCGCCCGGCCGGCGCAAAGCCGTGAGCCGCTGGCACGTCTGCTCCCAGCTCGCGCGGAAGCGGTGGCCCAGGAGCTCGATGTCATAGCGCTCGGCGCGGGCCGCGGAGAGGAACGGCGCGTAAGGCATGAGCACCGCGCCCGCGAAGTAGTTGGCCAGCGCCACCCGCGCGAGCGCTCGCGACGCGTCGCTCGTGAGCGTGGAGTCGGCCGCGTACCGTCCGATCGCCTCCTCCTGCGTGAGCACGCCGAGCTGGTAGGCGAGGGCGAAGTTGCGGCTGCCGCGCCGGAGCACCTCGGAGAGCGAGATCACGCGCCGGTCCGGATCGTAGCGGCGGACCGCGCCGCCCATGTCGGCCGTGTGGAGGACACGCACGGTGACGCCCAGGCGGTCGAGGCAGCCCACCAGCCCGCCGTAGAGCGTCTCGAGATCGAGCCGCCCCTCGTGCCACAGCGCCTCGGCCCCCGCCTCCAGATCGGGGAAGTGGTTGAGGTGATTCTGGAGGAGGTCGGACACCTCCTCGGTCGGGAGGTGGGAGGCGTCGAGGCCCTCGAGCCCGCTGTCGGAGAGCGCGGTCGAAAGGGTCTCGAAGGCCTCCCGGGCGCTCCGGTAGGCGCGGTAGAGGGCGAGCACCGCCTTCGCCGCCGCCGGCGAGCCGGTCGCGAGCTCGCGGACCTCCGGGGTGGTGACGTCGTGCGCCTCGAAGAGCGGATCGCCGAAGGCCTCCATGAGGTCGGCGACGAGCCCCTCCTGCCCCTCCGGCGAGAGGGCCTTGAGATCGAGGTCGAGCACCTCCGCGAGGCGGAGGAGGATCGGCGCGGAGAGCGCGCGGCGATCGTGCTCGATGAGGTTCAGGTAGCTCGCGGAGATGCCCAGGCGGCCGGCGAGCTGCGCCTGCGTCATGCTCCGCTGGCGGCGGAGGACGCGGACCTTCGCTCCCAGCCGGGGGACTTCCGGGCGCACGCTCCACGCTCCTCGTGCGGGTGCCGCCCGGCGCCCCGAGGGCGCCGCGTTCCCGCCGCCCAATTCATTAGGACCGGCCGGCCGCTTTACAAGGTTGACGACCTTGCACGCCGGCTTGACCGACCTCGACGTGATCGACTCGGACCGGGTGCCTTGCGCGTTGCGGCGCGCGGCGCCGGGCGCCAGGTTCGAGGGAGCCGAGAGGAGTTCACGGAATGAGAACGTCGAACGTCGAACCGGAGCTGCCCGCGGGGATGGAGCTCGACGGAAGCCTGCCTGCGGGGTGGGAGCGCGCGCTCACCCCCGGCGCGCTCGCGCTGGTGGCGGAGCTCGCCCGGACCTACCATCCGCGCCTGCACGATCTCCTCGCCTGCCGGCGCGAGCTGCAGCGCGAGCTGGACGAGGGCGAGCACCTCGACTTCTCCGAGGCGACCGAGTGCGTCCGCGAGGAGGGCTGGCGGGTGGAGCCGCCGCCGCCCGACCTCTGCGACCGGCGCGTGGAGATCACCGGCCCGACCGACCGGAAGATGGTCATCAACGCCCTCAACTCGGGGGCGAACGTCTTCATGGCGGACTTCGAGGACTCGAACGCGCCCACCTGGAAGAACATGGTCGAGGGCCAGGTGAACCTGCGCGACGCGGTGGACGGGACGATCGCCTACAC
Organism: Pseudomonadota bacterium; assembly: GCA_023419875.1. Taxonomy (GTDB): domain Bacteria; phylum Myxococcota; class Myxococcia; order Myxococcales; family Anaeromyxobacteraceae; genus Anaeromyxobacter. Next base: position 4,651 of record JAEZXM010000119.1, read on the forward strand.
GGCGCCGGACGGCGGCAAGGAGTACCGGCTCGCCGAGAAGCCGGCGGTCCTCATGGTCCGGCCACGCGGGCTGCACCTCCTCGAGAGGCACGTTCGTGTGGACGGGCGGCCGGTCCCGGCGGCCTTCTTCGACTTCGGCGTGTACTTCGCGAACAACGCCCGCGCGCTCGTCGCGAAGGGCAGCGGGCCGTACTTCTACCTCGCCAAGATGGAGCACCACGGCGAGGCGCGGATGTGGAACGACGTGTTCGTGCTCGCGCAGGAGCTCGTCGGGCTGCCGCGCGGAACGATCAAGGCGACCTGCCTCATCGAGACCCTGCCGGCCGCGTTCCAGATGGACGAGATCCTCTGGGCCCTCCGCGAGCACTCCGCCGGCCTCAACTGCGGGCGCTGGGACTACATCTTCTCGTACGTGAAGCGCCTGCGCGGCGACCCGAGAATGGTCCTCCCCGATCGCGCCCAGGTCACGATGGACAAGGGCTTCCTCCGCGCCTACGTCCAGCTCCTCATCCGGACCTGCCACCGCCGCGGCGCGCACGCGATGGGCGGGATGGCGGCGCAGATCCCGCTCAAGGACCCGATCGCGAACCAGGCCGCGCTGGAGAAGGTGCGGGCCGACAAGATCCGCGAGGTCACCGACGGTCACGACGGCACCTGGGTCGCCCATCCCGGCCTGGTGGCGATCGCGCGCGAGGTGTTCGACGCGCACATGAAGGGGCCGAACCAGCTCGACCGGCTCCGCGAGGACGTGCAGGTGACGGCGGCGGACCTCCTGCGCCCGGTCGAGGGCACCCGCACCGAGGCAGGCCTGCGCCACAACATCCGCGTCTCGATCCAGTACCTCGAGGCCTGGCTCCGGGGACAGGGGTGCGTGCCGCTGTACGGGCTCATGGAGGACGCGGCCACGGCGGAGATCTCGCGAGCGCTCGCCTGGCAGTGGATGCACCACCGGGTGCCGCTCGACGACGGGAGCCCGCTCACGATCGAGCGGTTCCGTGCCGTGCTCGGCGAGGAGATGGACCGCATCCGTCTCGAGGTCGGCGAGCGCCGGTTCGCGGAAGGGCGGTTCCGCGAGGCCCGGACGCTGTTCGAGCGGCTCGCCATCGGGACGGAGTTCGTCGAGTTCCTCACCCTCCCCGCCTACGAGATCCTGGAGCCGAAGGAGAGGGCTGCGGCTCCCGAGCCCAGGCCCGCGCCCGAGCACCGGCCGACCCCCATCTCCCGCCCCGCCCCCTCGCACCCCGATCCGTTTCGCTGGCACGACGTCACCCGCCGCTACTCCCGCGCCGACGTGGAGCGCCTGCGCGGGACGGTGCGCGTGGAGCACACGCTCGCGCGGCTCGGCGCGGAGCGGCTGTGGAAGCTCCTGCGCGAGCGCCCCTTCGTCCCCGCCCTGGGCGCGCTCACCGGCAATCAGGCGGTGCAGATGGTGCGGGCGGGCCTCGAGGCGATCTACCTCTCCGGCTGGCAGGTCGCGGCCGACGCCAACACCTCCGGGCAGACCTACCCCGACCAGAGCCTCTACCCCGCCGACTCGGTCCCGCAGATCGTCCGGCGCATCAACCGGGCCCTCCGCCGAGCCGACGAGATCGATCGCGCGGAGGGGAACGAGGGCACGTACTGGTACGCGCCCATCGTGGCCGACGCCGAGGCTGGGTTCGGCGGCCCGCTCAACGCCTTCGAGCTCATGAAGGCGATGATCGAGGCCGGGGCCGCGGGGGTGCACTTCGAGGATCAGGTGGCCGCGGAGAAGAAGTGCGGGCATCTGGGGGGCAAGGTGCTGGTCCCGACCTCCACCTTCGTCCGCACGCTCACCGCCGCGCGGCTCGCCGCCGACGTGCTGGACGTGCCGACGCTGCTGGTGGCCCGGACCGACGCCGAGTCGGCCTCGCTCCTCATGAGCGACGTGGACCCGGCCGACGCCCCGTTCATCGCCCGCGGGGAGCGCACGCCCGAGGGGTTCTTCCGGTTCCGCGGCGGCCTCGAGGCGGCCCTCGCGCGCGGGCTCGCCTACGCGCCCTACGCCGACCTGGTCTGGTGCGAGACGCAGACGCCCGACCTCGAGTTCGCCCGCGGCTTCGCCGAGGGGATCCACGCGCTCCACCCCGGCAAGCTCCTCGCCTACAACTGCTCGCCGTCCTTCAACTGGCGCAAGCACCTCGGGGACTCCGAGCTGGCGCGGTTCCAGCGCGAGCTCGGGGCGATGGGGTACCGGTTCCAGTTCGTCACGCTGGCCGGCTTCCACGCTCTGAACCACTCCATGTTCCAGCTCGCCCGCGGCTACCGCGACCGCGGGATGGCCGCGTACTCGGAGCTGCAGGAGGACGAGATCCGCGCCGAGCCGGCGGGCTACACCGCGACCCGCCACCAGCGCGAGGTGGGAGTCGGCTACTTCGACCTCGTCGCCCAGACCGTCTCCGGCGGCATGACCTCGACGCTCGCGCTCGAGGGGTCCACCGAGCGCGCGCAGTTCCACGGGGCGGCCAACGGCGCCCGCCGCGGGATCGAGGGCGGCGGGATGGCGGCCGGGGTACCGGCGGCGGCCGCGAAGGACTGACGGTTCCCCGGTCACCTCGCAGGTCAGGGCTCCAGGCTGCGGCCTGGAGCCCTTTTGTTTCGAGTAGTTCGCACCGGATGTGGAACGGGTGATTGACGCCGTCGTTCGAACATGGGACACGGGGCCACACGCATGTGAGCGCTCACACGCTCGTCACCCGTGTGCAGCACAGGCTGCCCGTGCAGCTCCGATGCTGCGCACCGAAACCGCGGCGGCTTCCCGTGCCCGCCGAGGAGAGATCAATGAACCTCAATCGATCCGCGATGTTCACCGCCCTTCTGCTCGGGGCAGCGGCGTGCGGGCAGCATCCAGAGTCGGCCTCCAGCCCCGCGCCGTCCCTGGCCAGCATCTCGAGCAACGGCGTGAACGCCACGATGACCGTCGACTCGTGGGGCGCCGGCTCCTGCGCCAGCGTCACCCTCGCCAACACCAGCACCTCGGCGGTCACGAGCTGGACGCTCGTCGTGGCGCTCAACGGCTCGACGCTCACCAACATCTGGGGCGGCACCTCCAGCGTGAGCGGAGGTCAGATGACCGTCCGCCCCGTCGACTACACCACCAACATCGCTCCCGCCGCGTCGGTGTCGCTCGGGTTCTGCGTCAACGGCACGTCCCAGCCGACGCTCGCCTCGCTCGAGGTCGTCGGCGGCGGCACCGGTCCCACCAGCCAGACTTTGACCGTGGCCAGGGGCGGCCAGGGCTTCGGCACGATCACCTCCTCGCCGGCCGGCATCGACTGCGGGAGCACCTGCACCGCGACCTTCGCCACCGGCGCGGTCGTCACCCTGACGGCGACCCCCGACAGCGGCTCCATCTTCTCCGGCTGGACGGGCGGTGGCTGCACGGGCACCGGAACCTGCGCGGTCACGATGTCGGCGGCGCAGTCGGTCCTGGCGAACTTCGGGACGGGGATGACGAGCTACACGCTCACCGTGTCCCGGCCGGGAACGGGCGCCGGGACCGTCACCTCGACGCCGTCCGGCATCAGCTGCGGCTCGAACTGCAGCGCCGGCTACGCGAGCGGCACCAGCGTCACCCTGGCGGCCGCCCCGGCGAGCGGCTCCACGTTCGGCGGCTGGAGCGGGGCGTGCACGGGCACCGGATCCTGCATCGTCTCGATGACCGCGACGCGGTCGGTCTCCGCCACCTTCAACGCGACCGATCCGGGCACGGCGATCTCCGTCAATGCCGGCGGCTCGGCGGCCGGCGCCTTCGTCGCCGACGCCTACTTCTCCGGCGGCAGCACGTACTCCACCACCAACGCCATCGACACGACGCAGATCACCGGCTCGGTGCCTCCGCAGGCGGTCTTCCAGTCCGAGCGGTACGGCGAGTTCACCTACACCATCCCGAACCGCACGGCCGGCAGCGCCCAGACGGTCACCCTCTACTTCTCGGAGAGCTACTGGACCGCGGCCGGCCAGCGGACGTTCAACGTGGCGATCAACGGCACGACCGTGCTGACGGCGCTCGACATCTTCGCGGCCGCGGGCGGCGCGAACCGCGCCATCGCCCGGACCTTCAACGCGACGGCGAACTCGAGCGGCCAGGTGGTGATCGCGTTCACCAGGGCCGGCGGCCCGGACAACCCCAAGGTCTGCGGCATCACCGTCGCCGGCGGGAGCGCGACCACGTTCCCGTTGACCGTGACGAAGTCCGGCTCCGGCAGCGGAGCCGTCAGCGGCTCGGGCATCAACTGCGGCTCGACCTGCAGCGCGAGCTACGCGAGCGGCACCAGCGTCACCCTGAGCGCAGCGGCGGCGAGCGGCTCGACCTTCGCCGGCTGGAGCGGGGCGTGCACCGGCACCTCCACCTGCACCGTGTCGATGACGGCCGCGCGAAGCGTGACCGCCACGTTCAACGCGCAGGTGACGACCTACGCCCTCACCGTCACGAGGGCGGGCACCGGGAGCGGAACGGTCACCTCCAACCCTTCCGGCATCAACTGCGGCTCGGCCTGCAGCGCGACGTACGCGAGCGGCACGACGGTCACCCTGACCGCCTCGGCGGCGAGCGGCTCGACATTCGGAGGCTTCAGCGGCGCGTGCACCGGGACCGGCACCTGCACCGTCTCGATGACGGCGGCGCGGACGGTCACCGCGACCTTCAACGGCGGGACGCAGCAGGGGCTCGTGGGCTGGGCCACGGTGGGCGGGACGGTGACCGGCGGCGGGAACGCCTCCCCGGTGACCGTGACGTCCCTCTCCGCCCTGAACACCGCCGCCGGCGGGACCACCCCGGCGGTGATCGTGGTCTCAGGGACGATCACCGGCGCCGTGACCATCGGCTCCAACAAGACCATCCAGGGCGCGAACGCCTCCGCCACGATCCGCGGCTCGATCCGGATGAAGGGCTCCGCCAACGTCATCCTGCGGAACCTCAACATCGTGGGCAACAACTGCACCGACGCCTCGAGCTGCGAGAGCGGCGCCGACGCCATCGGCGTCGACACCGGCGCGCACCACCTCTGGTTCGACCACCTGGCGATCTCCGACGGCAGCGACGGCAACCTCGACTTCTCGCACGCCGCGGACAACATCACCGTGTCCTGGTGCAAGTTCTTCTACACGGGGCGCTCCGGCGGGCACCAGTACTCGAACCTGATCGGCCACAGCGACAACAACGCCGCCGAGGACACGGGGCACCTCCGGATCACCTTCCACCACAACTGGTGGGCGGACGGAGTCCGCGAGCGAATGCCGCGCGTCCGGTTCGGGCAGGTGCACGTGTACAACAACCTCTACACCGCCTCGGGCAACAACTACTGCATCGCCCCGGCCGCCGGCGCCAGCGTCCTCGTCGAGAACAACGCGTTCATCGGTGTGAGCGATCCGATCGACCTCTCGTACGGCGACGGCTCCGCCACGGTCCACGGGAACCTGTTCACCAGCGTCTCCGGCAACACCTCCGGCCGCGGCACGGCCTTCACCCCGCCGTACGCGTACACGCTCGACCCGGCGTCGAGCGTCGAGGCGGCGGTCCGCGCCGGCGCGGGGCCGCGGTAGGAAGGCTGCCCGGCAGGATCGACGGGCGCGGCGGTCGCCGGAGCACGGGCG
>JAEZXM010000128.1 GCA_023419875.1 Pseudomonadota bacterium
GCGCGCGGGCGCGCGGCCGATCCGCGGGGCCGGGCCGGCGCGGGCGCGCGCGAGCGCGCGCGCCAGCGACTCGCCCGGCGCGACCACGCCGGTGCCCGCGAGGCGCTGGAGCGGCTCCTCGAGCAGCGACCCGGGTCGGTCGAGGGGAAGTGGCTCCTCTCCAGGGCCCGCGCGGGCCTGGGCGACGCGGCCGGCGCGGCCGCAGCCCGGGACGAGGCGTGGCACGAGTACCGGACGCTCCCGCGCTTCCACCGCCGGCACGAGCGCCCGTTCGCCTGGCGGGCCAAGCCGTGGCGCCCCGCGCTCACGGCGCTCGTCGTCGTCCTCGCGCTCCTGGCCTTCACGAGCTGGGCCTGCGGTCGGTAGGCGCTCGACGCAGCGCGTCACCGCGCGCGGCCCCCGGCTGAACCCGGGGCTCGGCGCCCGCACGCGGCTACGATGCAGATCGGGAGGTAGCTCATGCGCTGTGCGGTGCTCGGTGCGGGATCGTGGGGAACTGCTCTCGGTGCGCTCCTCGCGGGGAAGGGCTTTCCGGTCACCGCGTGGGACAAGGACGGCGCGGTCCTCGACGAGATCGCGCGCGCGCACCGGAACGAGCGATACCTGCCCGGCATCGCCCTTCCCGCGAGCCTGCACGCCACGCCCGATCTCGCCCGCGCGCTCGAGGGCGCGGAGCTCGTCGTCCTCGCGGTCCCGTCGCCCGCGATCCGCCAGGTGGCGATCGAGGCGAAGCGGCTCGTCCACGCCGGCACGCCGCTCGTCTGCGTGGCGAAGGGGATCGAGCTCGAGTCGCTCATGACCATGACCGAGGTGCTCGAGGACGTGCTCCCGGTACCGCTCCACCCGTACCTCGCGGTCCTGTCCGGGCCCTCGTTCGCGAGGGAGGTCGCGAAGGGCCTGCCCACCGCGGTCACGGTCGCCGCCCGCTGGGAGCGGATCGCCCGCCAGGTCCAGGACGCGTTCCACACGAAGACGTTCCGGCCCTACACCTCCGGTGACGTCGTGGGCTGCGAGGTGGGCGGGTGCGTGAAGAACGTCGTCGCCATCGCCGCCGGCATCTCCGACGGCCTCGGGTTCGGGGCGAACGCGCTCGCCGCCCTCATCACCCGCGGCCTCGCCGAGATCACGCGGCTCGCCGTCCGCAAGGGGGCAAACCCGCTCACGCTCTCCGGCCTCTCCGGCCTGGGAGACCTCGTGCTCACCTGCTCCTCCGACCTCTCCCGGAACCGCACCGTCGGCCGCCGCCTCGCCGAGGGGAAGAAGCTCGACGACATCGAGCGCGAGATCGGCCAGGTCGCCGAGGGCGTCCGAAACGCCCGGAGCGTCCACGCCCTCGCGAACCGCCTCGAGGTGGAGATGCCCATCTCCGAGACCGTCTTCCGGCTCCTTCACGAGAACGTGCCGCCGAAGGACGCGGTGACGGCCCTCATGATGCGGGAGACGAAGCCGGAGCGGTGAAGGGGCTCGGGTGTGAGCCCACCCGATACCGGCTCCCAGGGCCCGCGTTCGGGACAAACGCTCGGGTCGGGTTAGACTTCATCTCCGATGCCCGACGTCCCAGCCCACCTGGTCCGCTCCGGTGTCCTCGCCCCCGACGCCGCGGCCCGCGCCCTCGCCGCGGCGCACGACGGGGACATCGCCTCGGCCGCGCTCCGGCTCGGCCTCGCCACCGAAGGCGCCCTGGTCCGAGCCCTCGCGGACCTGCAGGGGTGCCCGGGGGTCGACTTCTCGAAGTCGGTCATCCCCACCGCCAATCTCGAGATCGTCGCGCCCGGGTTCTGCCGGCAGCGGCGGGTGCTCCCGCTCTCCGTCGGCAAGACCGAGCTCGTGCTTGCGATGGCCGATCCCGACGACCACGCCCTGGCCGACGAGATCCGGTTCGTCACCGGCCGCAAGGTGCTCCGCTACGTGGCGGTCCCGGCGGCGCTCGAGCGGACGCTCGACGGCGTCGTGCGCGAGCGGAAGCGCGGCGCGCCGACCTGGCGCGGCGCGCAGGCGCCGGCGCTGCCCGATCCGACCGCGGCGTGGGTCGGCGTCGTGCACGCCTCCGCCAAGAAGAGCGACACCGGCAGCATCGAGCTGCCCGAGATCACCGCCACCATGGAGGTGGTCGGTGTCGCCGAGGTCACCGAGACACCGTTCTCCGCGCCCACCCCGGCGCGCCGCTCCCGGCCCCCCGAGCTCGACCCGCCGCACGCCGCGACCCCGGCCTCGACCGACGACAGCTCGACCACCCAGCGGATCGAGGGACTCGGCAAGGGCTACCTCGTGCTCGTCGCCGACGCGGTGCCCGAGACGCGCGAGGAGGCCGCCGCGGCGGTGAAGAAGCAGGGTGCGACCGCCCTCCAGGCCGCGAACGGCAAGGCCGCGCTCGACCTCATCCGCGAGGCCCGGCCCGAGCTCGTCATCCTCGACGCGATGCTGCCCATGATGCCCGGCTTCGAGGTGTGCCGGGCCGTGAAGGGCGATCCGGTGCTCCGCCCGACGCGCGTCATCCTCTCCTCGGCCATCCACCGCGGCACGGTGGCCGCCGACGCGAAGATCGCCTTCGGCGCCGACGCGTTCCTCGAGAAGCCGTACCGCCCCGACGAGCTCAACCGTACGTTGAAGCTCCTCCTCATCGGCCCCGCCGGCGACCCGGCCGACCAGGCCGCCCGCGCCGTCGCCGCCACCGCCTGGCGCGAGGGAGCGAAGCTCCTCCAGGCCGGCCGCGTCGAGGAGGCGATCCACCTCCTGCGCGAGGCGACCACCAAGGACGACCTCTCCGCCGAGGCGCACTACTACCTCGGCCACGCGCTCGCCCGGCAAGGCATGCTGTTCGAGGCCGCCGCCGCGTTCTCCCGGGCCTCGGAGCTCCGCCCCGACGTGCCCGAGGCGCACGAGGTGCTCGCGATGACGTACGAGCAGCTCGGCTTCCAGCAGTCCGCGCGCGAGGCCTGGGCCCGCGCGGTCGAGACGTGCAAGGACGAGAAGCGCAAGCGGGGCATGCAGGAGCGGCTGATGCGGCTGCTGGGGATCTGAACGCGCTCCGCCCGGCTCGCTTCAGCGCGGCTGCACCGCGATCGCCTCGATGCGGAAGAAGTTGGCGGGGTCGCCGATCGGCCGGCGATCCCCGTTCACCCAGAGCACCGAAAGTCCCTCGTCCCGCCCCCCGGCATAGACGTCCTCTCCATGGGTGGCGAGCGCCGTGATCTGGCCGCTGACCGGCGCGACCACCTGGAGCACCCCGTTCCTCCAGATGACCGGCTCCTGCGTGGGCGTCTCGGCGGCGAAGTCGACGCGGGAGCCGCCCACGATCACGTCGGTGCCGGCGAGGGCGACCGCCTCCGCCCAGGCCAGCTGGTTCGCGCCGCTGAGCTGCTGGAGCTCCCCGTTGGTCCACAACACGGCCTCGTCCGCACCCACGGGGTCGAACGCGTCGGTCGTCATCGCGACATGGACGTCCGAGCCGGTGACGGCGATGGCGCCGGGTATGGCCCGCCGGACGGTCTGGCCGTCCGTCAGCGATTGGACGACCCCGTTCACCCAGAGCTTGGCGGTGGTCCTCGTCTCCAAGACCCCGGGCTCGACCTCGATCTGCTCCCCCACGACAACGGCGACGTAGACCCCCGACTCGGTCACCGCCATCGCCAACGCTCCCGCGTAGATGGCCCCGGTCGTGAGCGGGATGGCCTCGCCCTCCTTCCAGAGCATCGCCTCGTTCTCCCGATACCCCGCCACGTACACGCTGCCGCCCGCAACGGCGATGGCGTTGGCCCCCGAGGACTGCATCCCGTCGGTGAGCCGCACGACCTCCCCGTTCCTCCAGTAGACCGCCTCGGAGTGCTCGCCGAGCTGGGCGACCCCGGCGACGTAGACGTCGCTCCCGGCGACCGCGATCGCGTTCGCGCTCGAGGGATGCTCCTCGTCGAGCGGAATCGCCCGGCCGTCGTCCCACAGCATGGCCACGAAGGTCCCCTCACGGCTCTCGGAGCCCGCGACGAGCACGCGGACGCCGCGCGGCTCGGGCGCGCACGCGAGGACGGCACAGGAGAGCGCTGCGCAGACCGCGGCGGCCAGACGATGGACATGGAAGGACATGGCGCTCCCTCACGTCCCCCCGCGATGGAAGAAGATGGAGGACCCTACCATGGGCGCCGCACCCGGGAGAGCCCGCGTACGGATGCGCCGCCGGGCCGGGAGGCGTCGAGGGATCGCGGGATCGAGGCCGAGAGCGTCCGGGCGCTGCGCGCCGCCGGCCGCCGCGGTAGAACCCACCCCCATGTCCGCCCCGCCCGGCCCCGACGCCGCCCGCTCGCTCACCTCCACGCCCGAGGCGTTCACCCAGAGTTGTCGCGACGACATGGCCCGCGCGCGCGCCCTGGT
>JAEZXM010000173.1 GCA_023419875.1 Pseudomonadota bacterium
CCGCGACACCGCCGCGGCGTCCACCGCGCCGAGCGCCTCGGCCACCGCCGCGTCGGTCGGCGCCTCGCCCGCGGCGGCGCGCACCTGATCGAGCAGCGAGAGCGCGTCGCGCATCCCGCCCTCCGCCTGCCGGGCGACGAGGCCCAGCGCGGCCGGGGAGAGGCGCATGCCCTCCTCGCCCGCGACCGCGGCGAGCCGGTCCACGATCTGCTGGAGCGTGAGCCGCCGGAAGTCGAACCGCTGGCAGCGGGAGACGATCGTCTCCGGCACGCGGTGCACGTCGGTCGTCGCGAGCACGAACTTCACATGCGGCGGCGGCTCCTCGAGCGTCTTCAAGAGGGCGTTGAAGGCGCCCTGCGAGAGCATGTGGACCTCGTCCACCACGAAGACCTTGTGGCGGTCGCGCGCCGGCCGGTACTTCACGCCCTCGACGATGTCGCGGACGTTGTCCACGCCGTTGTTGGAGGCGGCGTCGATCTCGACGACGTCCACGGCGCGCCCCTCGGCGATCTCCATGCACGGCGTGCAGGCGCCGCAGGGCTCGGCCGTCGGGCCCTTCTCGCAGTTGAGGGCCTTCGCGACGAGGCGCGCGGCGGTGGTCTTGCCCACGCCCCGCGGGCCGGTGAACAGGAAGGCGTGCGCGAGCTGGCCCGTCCGGAGCGCGTTGGAGAGCGTCCGCACCACGTGATCCTGCCCCGACATCTCGCCGAAGCGCTGGGGCCGGTACTTGCGGGCGAGGACGAGATAGGACATGGCGCACGGAGCTCGATCGGGCGTCTAAACTACACGAGCCGGCCCACAATCCCCGGGCGCACGGAGAACCACCTACCGTTGCTCCCTTCCGGGCCTGGCGGGGTTCGACGGCCCCCACGTCGCCCGAGGATTCTGGGCCGGCTCACAGCGGTGAAACCGCCGGCTTCCCACCTTCTATAAGGCTGATCGACGTTCGAAGCTGCGGAGAGGGTGGGATTCGAACCCACGGTACCGTTCCCGGTACACATGATTTCCAGTCATGCCAGTTAAACCGCTCCTGCACCTCTCCTGATCTACATGGGGGAACCTCAGCTCCCCACTGCTTCGCGTGGGGAGCTTCGGCTCCCCCAACCCCCCTGCTCGCTCCGGGCCAGCAAAGCTGGCCCTTCGCTCGCTGGGTCAACTGCCCTCTGTTTCCCGTGGGGAGTGCTCGGCTCCCCCGAACCCATTGCATGCTGCGACTGCGACCTCCACGACCAGCGGAGAGCGAGGGATTCGAACCCCCGGTACCGTTGCCGGTACACCTGATTTCGAGTCAGGCGCCTTCGACCAGGCTCGGCCAGCTCTCCGGACCGACGCGCGGATGTAACCGATCTGGCTGGGCGTGCCAAGGGGGAAGGCTCCTCACCGCCGGGCCCGGAAGAACTCCTTCAGGAGCGCAGACGCCTCCTCGGAGCGGAGCCCCCGCTCGACCGGGAAACGGTGGTTGAGGCGCGGGTCGTTGGTGAGGTCCTGGAGCGAGCCGGCCGCGCCGGCCTTGGGATCGGCGGCGGCATAGACGAGCCGGTCGATCCGCGCGAGCACCATCGCACCGGCGCACATCGCGCACGGCTCGAGGGTCACGACCAGCGTCACGCCGGTGAGCCGCCAGCGCCCGAGCGTCCGGGCGGCCTCCTGGATCGCGAGGAGCTCGGCGTGGGCGGTCGGGTCGCGGGCCGCCTCCCGGGCGTTCTTCCCACGGCCGACGATCTGCCCGTCGTGGAGCGCGACGGCACCGACCGGGACCTCGCCGGTCTCTCCCGCGTCGCGCGCCAGGCGGAGGGCCTCGTCCATCGCTTCGTCGAGGGTCACCGCCGTTATGTACCGCATCACACCAGCGCCAGGTACGAGCCGTCCCGCGCGGAGGACCTGCGGAGTTTGCGCATGTAGTCACAAGTGACTACAATGCGCCCATGAAGACCGTCGGGGTTCGAGATCTGAAGACCCATCTCAGCGCTCACCTACGTGACGTGGAGCGCGGTGACGTGATCCTGGTGACCGATCGCGGCCACGTGGTCGCCGAGCTTCGCCCACCGGGCGCCGCGCTATCGGCGCTCACCCCACGCGCCCTGGCCCGCCAGCGGCTCGTGGAGCGCGGACTGCTCCGTCCCACGGCATCTCCCGGCTCGCTCGCCTGGACCGCGCCGCTTCCGCGCCTCCTCCGGAGCGGAACCTCGAGAGAGCTCCTGGACGCCGAGCGCGAGGACCGGACGTGACGGCGAACCTCTATGTCGAGACGAGCGCGTTGCTGCGCGTCGTGCTGGAGGGCGACGAGAACCTGCGGCCGCTCCTGCTCGGAGAAGGCCGCTTCACGTCCGCCCTGACGTTCGCCGAGGCCTCGCGCGCCGTTCTTCGTGCACGCCGCGAGGGCCGGCTGGACGCACGTGGCGCCCGTGAGGCAAACAAGCGGATCGCAGAGTTCGGGCGCTCCTGCGAGACGGTGGCCCTCGAGGAGAGCGTCCTGGAGCGCGCCGGACAGGAGTTCCCCGCGGAGCCCGTTCGTACGCTCGATGCGATCCACCTCGCCACCATTCTCGTGCTCGATGCCGCGGGCATCGACATCGAGGTGGCGAGCTGCGATCTGCGCGTGCGGGAGAACGCGGAGGCGCTCGGCTTCAGGCTTCTTCCTTCGACGAACTGACGCGACTGCCGAGCACCGGCACCAGCTCCGGATGATCCGCGCACGCGAGCCCGCAGGCGCGGCAGGTCTCGACCGCGCACTTCGGGGTGAGCTTCGCCCCGACGCCCCGCCGGAGCTCGCGCGCCAGGAACCTCTTGGTGAGCCCCTGGTCGATGAAGTCCCAGGGCAGGACCTCGCCCTCGCCCACCTCGCGCAGGACGAAGAAGTCCGGGTCGTGCGGCCAGCGCGGGAGCGCCTTGCGAACGTCGCCGCCGGTCTCGCGGTGGGCGAGCTCGAGCAGGTCCGCGCAGCGGCGGTCGCCGCGGGAGAGGAGCGTCTGCACGTACGCCTCGCGGGGCGAGAAGAAGTCCACCTCCACGCCGTGGGGCCGGAGCGTCCGCTCGAGAAGCTTTCGCTTCCCCTCCAGGCAAGCGCGGTCGTGCATCGGCACCCACTGGAACGGGGTCCAGGGCTTGGGGACGAACGGGTTCACGGAGAGCGAGATGCGCCCCATCCGCCCCCGGGCGCGCGCGAAGGGCAGCATCACCTCCTCGCGGATCCGGAGCGCGAGGTGGGCCATCCCGAGCACGTCCTCGTCGGTCTCGGTCGGGAGCCCGCAGAGGAAGTACATCTTCACGTGCTGCATGCCCTGCGAGAGCGCGGCGCGGGCAGCCTCGACGATCCGGTCGTCGGAGAAGTCCTTGTTCACCACCTTCCGCATCCGGTCGGTGCCCGCCTCGGGCGCGATGGTGATCGAGCGCTCGCCGCCTTCGGCCATGCGCTTCGAGAGCCCCTCGGTGATGGCGTCCACCCGGAGCGAGGAGGGGCTGAAGGTGCCGCCCACCTCGCCGATGAAGCAGGTGAGCGGGTCGAGGCCGGTGTAGTCGCTCGTGTCCGGGCCCACGAGGCCGATCCGCTGGCCGGCGGCGACACCCTTCTTCACCTCCGCGCGGAGGGTATCGAGATCCACCTCGCGGTACGGCCGCTGCACGAACCCGGCGGCGCAGAACCGGCAGCCCCAGAGGCACCCGCGCGCCACCTCCGTCAGGAAGAGATCCCCGAACTGCGCGTCCGGGCTCTGCACCACCCGTGACGTCGCGACGCCGCGGAGGTCGGGAGCGTAGCGGCGCTCGACGCGGGCGGGGACTCCGGCAGCCGGCGCGAAGCGCGTCACCCAGGCGCCGTGCGGATCGCCCGTGTCGGAGTAGGCGACGTCGTAGAGCGCGGGCACGTAGAGGCCGGACAGCGACGCGAGCTCCCGCAGCAAGGCCAAGCGGGCCGGGCGGCCGGCGGCGGCGCGCCGGAGGAACGAGGTGAAGGGACCGACGAGCACCTCGCCCTCGCCGACCAGGAACGCGTCGAAGAAGGGCGCGACCGGCTCGGGGTTCATCTGCACCGCCACCCCGCCGGCGACCACCAGCGGGTGACGCTCGTCGCGGTCCGCGGCGCGGAGCGGCAGGCCCGCGCGGTCGAGGAGGGCGAGGACGTTCGGGTAGTCCTCCTCGAACGAGAGGGAGAACGCGACCACGTCGAAGGCGGAGAGGGGCCGGCCCGACTCGACCGTGCGCGGCGGACCGCCTTGCTCCGGGAGGAAGGCGCGCTCGCAGGCGGTCGCGGGGTCGTCGTTGAAGAGTCGGTAGACCGCGTGCAGGCCGAGGTTGGCCATGCCCAGCCTGTAGGCATTGGGGTAGACCAGGGCCACCCCGAGCTTCCCGCCGGGGTCTTTCCGGATCGCGCCGCGCTCGACTGTGGTCTCGGCTCGGGTCACGTGGGTGGAGGGGTAAGGGAAGCACGCCGGCGACGCCATGTGAATCCCGGCGCCCGAGGCCCTAGTCGGGTTCCGGGCTCCCGCTCTAGAATCCGCCTGCCACCATGCTCCCACGCCCCATCGCCCTCCTCCTCGCCCTCGTCCTCGCCGCCCTCCCGACCGTCCCCCGCGCAGCGCCGCCCGCCGCAACCCGCGCGACCGAGGAGCTCGACGTGCTCCTCGACGAGCTGGCGCTCCCGCGGATCGGCTTCGAGCAGCGGCAGATCCTCCTGCGCTGGGCGACCGGCGATTACTGCTACTGCGGGTGCCCGCACTCGGTCGGGAGCTGCCTCCTCAGGCACAAGCCGTGCAGGCACGCGAAGCGGATGGTGCGGCTCGCGGCGGGCGTGCTCGCGGAGGACCCGAAGGCGAAGCTCGACGTGGTGCAGGGGTTCGTGACCCGGTACTACGCGTCGTTCGACACGCGCGCGAAGCTCGACGTCGAGTCGTACGGCCCGCCGCTCGGCGACGAGAAGGCGCCGGTGACGCTCGTCGTCTTCTCGGACTTCACCTGCCCGTACTGCAAGGCGACGCAGCCGGTGCTGGAGGAGTTCGTGAACGCGTCCGCCGGGAAGGTGAAGCT
>JAEZXM010000185.1 GCA_023419875.1 Pseudomonadota bacterium
GGCTTCACCTGCGCGCCGAGGTGGCTCGCGAGGTCGGTGAGATCTCCGAGGCTGAGATCCTCCGCCTCGCGGCTCAGGCGCAGCAGCTCCCGCCGGAGGTCGCCAGCGGTCGCCGCGGCGGCGACGAACAGCTCCGAGGTCTGGCTCGAGACCATCAGCGCCGCCTCCGGGATGGAGGGAGCAAGCCTGTCGGAGGGTGAAGGGCCGGACTCCAGCGTGACGTGGGAGTTGATGCCGCCGAACCCCATCGCCGAGACGCCGGCGCGGATCCGGTCGGCCGCGGGCCGGATCTCACCCGTGGTGAGAGGGAAGAGGCTCCTGCACTCGGCCTCGAAGACCGGGTTCGGTGCGGAGCAGGCGGCGGTCGGGGGGAGCACCCGGCGGTTCACCGCCATGACCGCCTTGATGAAGCCGCCGACGCCCGCGGCGGCCTTGGTGTGGCCGACGATCGACTTCAGCGAGGTCATCCCGATCCGGCGCGGCCCGGCGTCGCCGTCCGCGGCCAGCGCCGCGGCCGCCGCGCGCAGCTCGGTGACGTCGCCCAGGGGCGTGCCGGTACCGTGACCCTCGATGAACGAGACGGTGGCCATCTCGTAGCCGGCGCGCTCGTACGCGCGGCGAAGGGCGAGGGCCTGCCCAGGCACGCTGGGCGCGGTGATGCCGCCCTTGCCGTCGGAGGAGATGCCCCATCCCCGCAGGACGGCGTAGACGGCGTCGCCGTCGCGCTCGGCGTCGGCCAGCCGCTTCAGCACCACGAACCCGCAGCCTTCGCCGGGGAGGAAGCCGTTGGCGCCGCGGTCGTACACGCGCATGTCGGTCCGCGCCAGCGCGCCCGCCTTGGCGAAGCCGACCAGCTCGAACGGATCCAGGCTCACGTCCACGCCGCCGGCCAGGGCCAGATCGAGCCCGCCGCGGGCGAGGTGCTCGGCGGCCGTGCACACCGCCAGGAGTGACGAGGAGCACGCGCCGTCCACGGTGTAGCCGCCGCCGTGCAGGTCGAAGAAGTTGCAGATCCGTCCGGCGATGGTGTTGGAGAGGCCGCCCGCGAGCGTGTCCTCGTTCACCGGAGCGAACACCGACTTGTAGCGGGACTCCATGAGCGCCGCGAGGTGCTCCCGCTCCGCGCCGGACAGCCCCGACTCCTCGGCCGCCGACTCCAGCACCCGGCGGACGAACGGCCATCGCAACCGCATGGTGTTCGTGCGCGTCTGCTCGCCGGTGAGGCTGTTGCCCACCACGACTCCGGTCCGATCGCGGAGCCCTGGCTGGCCCGAGTAGCCGGCGTCGAGGAGCGCCGCGTCCGCCACCTCCAGCGCGAGCCAGTGCACGACGTCCGTGCTCTCGCAGGCCGTGCGCGGGATGCGCCGCCGGGCCCAGTCGAACCGGAATCCGTCCACGAAGGCGGCGCGGTCGACGTAGCAGACGTCCGGGACCGTGGGATCGGGGTGGTGGTAGGAGGCGGCCGGGAGGCGCACCGCGGGGAAGCGGCGGAACTCGCGGCGCCGCGCCAGCACGTTCTCCCAGAGCTGGCGAGGGCTCTCCGCGCCCGGATACCAGCAACCGAGGCCCACCACCGCGATCTGCGCAGGATCCTGTCGGTTCATGTGCAACCCTCTGGTCGAGCGGCCCACGTGCGACACGCCAACGTGTCGAACGTCGCGTTCGCGGGAAGTGACGGTCCACGACGGCGAAACTCTCGCTGCGGTGGTGCCGGTGGGAGAGCTCCTCCGGTTGCCGGCTCGAGTGTCAGGTCGCCTCCACTGCAGGTCAATGTCGTCGGGGGCTGGTCCGCGTGCTCCAGCGCGGGCTCGTGGCCGATCCAGCCGCCAGGCCCGTCCACTCACCGTGCTACCACGTACCGCCCGCGAACGACACGCGCGGGGAGCCGGCCAGTTGTGGTGGGTCGAGCTTCGCCCGCACCGGGGGTGCATCGCGACACGGGCGTGCGCACGTCGTGGGCGCCAGCAGGACGGGCGCCTTGCGCGGAGAGGTCGGCGCCGGCGCGGCGGAGGCGACGCGCAACTTGCAGCTCTGCCCCTCGCGGCGGCTACCCGGAGGGTGAAGGTACACTCTGGGTGGCGGCGACTCACCCGTGAGAGTCAGCGCGAGGGGCGCTCCCGGGGGCCGGACCTGCTCCGTCCGCGAACCGCGTCGCCCGCGACGTCGTCGCCCTCTGGTGAACGCCGAGAGACGGCCGATAATGGGCCCGAGGCTGACCGCCTCTTCTCGCGGCGCCCTCTCCGACGGTACCTCGTCCCTTCCCCAGAGCCGTGGACCAGCCATGAGTGAGCAGACGATCACCCAGTCCGAGTTTACGAAGCTGCGCAACCGCCTCTTCCTCCGCGTGGTGGTCATCACCGCCCCAGGCGGCGTCGTCGTCGCCTACCTGCTCTCCCTCTCGCTGGCGCTGACGCGCGCCGAGCTCGTCGAGGCGCTGCTGGTGGCGCTCCCAGCCGTCTTCCTCGTGCTGGCGGTGGGGTACGGGTACTGGGGGATCACCCTGCTCACCCGGAGCGCGCTCTATCCTCGCGACGGCGCTTCGGGGACGCGGCTGCGGCTGCTGCTCGAGCTGCCACGAAAGATCGAGCTGTACCTCTACACGTTCGCGTGGGCGGTCGCGGGGGCGTCGTTCTCGCTGTATTGCTCCGTGCGGTTCGGCCGGGACTACTCCAGCGTCCTGCTCGGCTTCCTCTCGGGGTTCTTCGCCGGGCTCTTCCTCGGGCCGATCCTGACCCACCAGCTCGAGAACGACCTGCGAGACGCGGCGGTGCGCGAGTACCAGCGCGACACGACCGTGTACCTCGGTGGTGGCGGCGGGCCCTTCTGGATCCGGCAGCGCTGGTATCTGCCGTACGCCTTCTCCGTGGCACTGGTGAGCCTCTGCGTCTTCTGCGGGATCATCCTCACCGCCCAGTTCCGGCACCTCTCGCGGGCCATCGCCGGGAACATGCGCGACGGCGCCCTGGCGGGCTCGGCGGAGGAGGTCGCCGGGTACCTGAACGGCCTGGCCTGGTCCTCGGCGATCCCGGTGCTGGTGATCGCCTGCATCCTGCTGGCCGCCTTCGGCATCCTCGGGACGATGCTGGCGCGCCGCCAGTCGATGTCCGCCGCCGCGGTGGAGCACGCGCTGCAGGCCATCGCCGCCGGAGCCCCCGAGCTCCCGCGCTGGATCGCGACGGACGAGTCGGGCGATCTCGCCGCCGCCACCGCCCGGGTCTCGCGCGAGATGCAGCACATCTTCGTGCAGCTCCGAGCCATGGCGCGCGGCGAGCTCAGCCAGGAGCTGAAGGGCGACAGCGGGCTCATCGCCGCGTTCCGCGAGTCGCAGTCGGCGATGCTGCAGCTCGCGCGGATGATGGTGGCCCTGTCGAAGGGAGACGTGGCCGGCGAGGCCCGCATCCCCGGCGACCTGGGCAGGCACTTCGAGCAGCTCCAGTCGGCCTTCCGAGCGACGGTGGAGCAGGCGTCCACCATCGCGCAGGGAGACCTGCGCAGCGACGTGGAGGTGCCCGGATCGCTGGGCCAGGCCATCCAGCGGATGACCTCCAACCTCAGGTCCATGGTGGGGCAGACGCAGACGGTCTCCTCGGACATCGGCGACATCGTGGTGAGCTTGCAATCGGCGGTGAACCAGCTCTCGACGGCCACCACCGAGCAGGTCGCGGCCGTGACGGAGACCGCCAACACCACCACCGAGATGGCGCAGACCTCCGCCGTCGCGGCCGACCGGGCGGCGGAGCTCATCCGCCAGGGCGAGGCCGCCGCGGCGGTGGTCGAGGACGGCGCCGCAGCCGCCGAGTCCGCGGTGCAGTCGATGACCGCCATCTCCGGCTCGCTGAGCAAGGTGTCCGAGGCCTCCGCGGCGCTGAATGATCGGATCCGGAAGGTCGACGACATCACCGAGACGGTCTCGTTCCTGGCGGATCAGTCATCGACCCTGGCCATCAATGCCGCCATCGAGGCCTCGCGCGCCGGGGACGCCGGCAAGGGCTTCAGCGTGGTGGCGCGCGAGATCCGCTCGCTCGCCGCCGACTCCCGCAAGGCAGCCTCGCAGATCCGCGAGCTGCTCACGGAGATCCGCAGCCGCACCGCGCAGGTCGACGTCTCGGTCGAGGCCGGGGCGCGGACGGTCTCGGACGGCAGCGCGCTGGTCACGCGCCTGGGCGAGGTGGTGGGGCAGCTCGGGGTCACCGTGCACGAGGCGGTGGGGCTGATGCGGCAGGTCGAGGGGTCCGCGCGGCAGCACCAGTCGGGCGTGGGGCAGGTCTCGCAGGCGCTCACCAACATGCAACGGGCGTCGGAGTCGATCCGGGACGGAACGCGGATGCTGGGCGACATGTCCGGAAAGGCCCACGATCTGTCGAGGGCGCTCCAGAAGACCTCGGGCGCCTACGTGCTCCCGACGAGCGGCTGAGCGAGGTCGATCCGGAGGTGAGCAGGACCAGACGGCGGGCCACCGTGGGGCCCGCCGTTCGTGTGTCGAGCCCGGCAGTCGGGCGGCGCCGGCGTCGATGCGGCTCCGGGGCGTGGCGCTTAGGATCCACGCTCCGGGGTGGTCCATGGCGCTGCCGAGGAAGATCGACACGCTGGTGGTCGGCGCCGGGCAGGCCGGCCTGACCATGAGCTGGTTCCTGCGCCGGAGCGGACGCGACCACGTGCTGGTGGACCGTCGGGCACGGCTCGGCGGGGGCTGGCTCGACCGATGGGAGTCCTTCAAGCTGGTCTCGCCCAACTGGACCGCGTCGTTTCCTGGGTTCGCCTACGACGGCCCCGACCCGGACGGCTTCATGCCGCGCGACGAGATCGCCGGCCGCGTCGCTGCGTACGCTACGGCGATCTCGGCCCCGGTGGTGCTCGAGACGGAGGTGCGCCGGCTGGCCGCTCGTGCGGGCGGCGGGTTCCGGGCGGAGACGAGTCAGGGAACGGTGGACGCGCGAGAGGTGATCGTGGCCACCGGAGGTTTTCACGTTCCGCGATTGCCCGCCTGCGCGGCGGGGCTGTCGAACCGCGTCCAGAGCCTCCACTCGCACGCGTACCGGAACGAGCGGCAGCTTCCCTCGGGGGCGGTCCTGGTGGTGGGCTCCGGACAGTCGGGCGTCCAGCTGGTGGAGGAGCTCCGGGCGGCGGGGCGCCGCGTCCTCCTGTCGGTCGGCACTGCCGGCCGGGTGCCGCGCCGGTATCGCGGGCGAGACCTCTTCTTCTGGCTGCGCCAGCTCGCCGAGCGAGGCGACGAGCTCGGGACGCCGCTGCCCACCGTCGAGCGGCTCCCCGACCCCCGCCGGCGTCTCGCCGGGAATCCTCACCTGTCCGGCCATGGCGGGGGCCACGAGACCGACCTCCGCCGGATGGCGCTCGAGGGGACGACGCTCCTCGGCCGGCTCGAGGCCATGGACGGCGAGCGGGTGCGGTTCGCGGACGACCTCTCGCGCAACCTCGCCGCGGCCGACCGCTTCTTCGCCGAGCGCTTCGCCCCTCTCATCGACGCGTTCATCGCGCGAGCCGGCATCGGCGCGCCTCCGGACGACCGTGCACCGTTCGATCACGAACCGACCCAGGAACGCGAGCTGGACCTCGCACGGGCCGGCGTCTCCACCGTCCTCTGGACGTGCGGATACAGCTTTGACTATGGGTGGATCGAGCTCCCGATCTTCGACGCGCTGGGCTTCCCTCGACAGAGGCGCGGGGTCACCGACGTGCCGGGCCTGTACTTCATCGGAAGCCTCTGGCAGCACACGCAGGCGTCCGCCACCCTGGTCGGTCTGGACCTGGACGCGAAGGTGCTCGCGGAGAGCATGACATGACCGCCGCGTGCGCCTTCGTCGCGGGGATGGGAGAGCGCTCGTGACCCGCGCCCGCCTGGTGGTGTTCGGGGAGGCGCTCACCGACTTCATCCGCGAGGGGCCGAACCGGTGGACGTCGGCGGCGGGGGGCGCGCCCTGGAACGTGGCGCGCGCCGCGGCGCGGCTCGGGGCACCCACCGGTTACGCGGGGGGCATCGGCGAGGACGTCTTCGGCGAGGAGCTCTGGCAGCTCGCCGCCGAGGCGGGCGTCGATCTCCGCTTCGCCCAGCGGGTCGGGCGGCCGACGCTGCTCGCGATGGTCGTCTCGAAGCACCCGCCGCACTACTTCTTCGTCGGC
Organism: Pseudomonadota bacterium; assembly: GCA_023419875.1. Taxonomy (GTDB): domain Bacteria; phylum Myxococcota; class Myxococcia; order Myxococcales; family Anaeromyxobacteraceae; genus Anaeromyxobacter. The sequence continues at coordinate 6,139 of JAEZXM010000185.1, forward strand.
GAGGACAGCGCCGACCAGGCGTTCGATCCGGCGCGGATGCCCGCGGACTGGCTGGACGAGGTGGAGGTGGTGTTCTTCGGCGGGATCAGCCTCCTTCGCCAGCCCTACGGCGCGCGGCTGCTCGAGCTGGTCGATCGGGTCCGCGCCGCGGGAAAGAGGATCTGCGTCGATCCCAACTACCGCAGCCTCCTCTCCCGCGGGTTCGCGGAGACCGCGCTGCGCGTCATCCGCGCCGCCGACCACGTCAAGGTGTCCGACGAGGACCTCGCCGGGCTCTACCCCGGCACGCCAGCGGAGGAGGGGTTGCGGCGGCTGCGCGCCGAGGCGCCTGCCGCGGAGATCCTCTTCACCCGCGGGGCGCGCGGGATGCGGCTCCTGGCGCCGGACGGCGAGGTCGCGGAGCAACCGGCCTACGAGGTCCGCGTGGTGGACACCGTCGGCGCGGGCGATGCCTGCGTCGGCGCCTGGATGGCGAGCCGGCTCGCGAACCCCGGGGCGCCGCTCCGGGAACACGCCTCGTTCGCCGCCGCCGCCGCCGCCGTCGCCTGCAGCCACGCCGGGGCTCACGCGCCCTCGATCGAGGAGGTCCGCGCGATCCAGGCAGGGGCGAAGGGGACGCAGCTCTAGAAGGGAGACCGTATGCGCAAGGTGGGCATCTACTACGCGTTCTGGACCCACGAGTGGGACGCCGACTTCCTGCCGTTCGTGCCCAAGGTGAAGCGCCTCGGGTTCGATCAACTGGAGGTGAACGGAGGCACCATCGTGAAGATGAGCGCCGCGGAGCGGGACCGGCTCGCCGGCGCCGCCCGCGACGCGGGCCTGGCGCTCTCGTTCGGGATCGGGCTCACCGCGCAGAACGACCCGTCCTCCCTGGACGAGGGGGTCCGCAAGAGCGGGATGACCTTCATGCGGCAGATGATCGAGCACGCCTCGGCGATGGGATCCGCCACGATCTGCGGCACGGTCCACTCCACCTGGCCGGCGAAGCTGCCGCGCGGCCAGGACGACAAGCGGCCGTTTCGGGACCAGAGCCTGCGGAGCATGCGCGAGCTGGTGAAGGTGGCCGAAGACCGGAACGTGACGCTCTGCCCGGAGGTCCTGAACCGCTTCGAGCAGTTCCTCCTCAACACCGCCGCCGAGGCGGTCGCGTACGTGGAGGAGCTCGGGAGCCCGGCCTGCCAGATCCTCCTCGACACCTTCCACATGAACATCGAGGAGGAGTCGATGGGCGGCGCGATCCGCACCGCCGGCAAGCACCTGCGCCACGTGCACATCGGCGAGACCGACCGGAAGCCGCCGGGCCTCGGGCGCATGCCGTGGAAGGAGATCCGGGCGGCGCTCGACGACGTCGGCTACGCCGGGAGCCTCATCATGGAGCCGTTCGTCCTCATGGGCGGCCAGGTCGGGTGGGACGTCGGGGTGTGGCGGCCCGTGATCGAGAACCCGGACCTGGATGCGCTGGCGCGCGGCGGGCTGGAGTTCGCCCGGGCGAACCTCGCGTGAGGCTCGGCCCCACCACCTCGTCGATCTCCTCCGCCCCCGGCATCCCCGCCTGCGCCCCCGGCCGCGTCGCCGACAGCGATGCCGCCGCGGTCGCGCGGCGACAGGCCTCCGGGAGCGACGCGCCGCGGTCGAGCGCGGCGGCCAGCACCCCCACGAAGCAGTCGCCGGCGCCGGTCGTGTCGACCACCTCGACGCGTGGCGCGGGAACCCGGCCATGCCGTCCCGCCTCGCTCCACTCCGCCCCGTCGGCGCCGAGGGTCCGGATCACCGCCGTACCGAGCCGCGCGTGCAGCGACGCCGCTTCGGCGCCACAGCCGAGGTGGCGGCCGAGCCAGGCGCCCTCGTCCTCGTTCACCACCAGCACGTCCACGTCCCCGAGCGCGCCCTCCGGCAGCGCCGCGGCAGGGGCGAGGTTCAGGATCGTGCGCGCACCACGGGCCCGCGCCCGGCGCAGCAAGCGCTCGGTCGCCCCGGGCGTCGTCTCCATCTGCTGCACCACCAGGGTGCCGGGCCGGAGCAGCGCGTCCTCGATCCGCGCGGGGTCTGCGTGGGCGTTCGCGCCGCGCGCCACCACGATCTGGTTTCGCCCCTCGAGGTCCGTACAGATGAGGGCGCAACCGGTGACACCGGCGACCGCCTGGACCCGCGTCAGATCCACGCGCGCCGACCGCAGCATCCCGAGCGCGGTCTCGGCCAGCGGATCCCGGCCGACGGCGCCGACCATCACCACGGTCGCCCCGTCGCGCGCGGCGGCCAGGGCCTGGTTCGCGCCCTTGCCGCCGGGCAGCGTCTTCAGATCGTCGCGGGCGAGGAGCGTCTGGCCGGCCACGGGGAGGCGCTCGACCGTCACCACCAGGTCCACGTTGAGCGAGCCGAACACGATGATCATCGAAGTGTCCAATCGCGGGGCAAGACGAGGAGGTAACCCTCGAGGCTCACCCGCGCCTTCCTGTACGTCGCTCCCCGACACCCGCCGTGCCGTTCCCATCACCCGGAGTTCATCCGTGACCCTGGGGCAAAGGGGACCTCCGCCGCCGCAGGAGAGGCGCGCCCCACGTGTCTGGGGCTTCGGGCTGCCCTTACCGCCGGTTACACTCCGGCGAGGAGCGTGACCGGAATGGTACGAAGGTCGCAATCCGACCCACCGGTGCCCGACGACCGTATGCCAGAAACCGAAGCCGAAGCGCCGCGCGTGCTCGTCGTGGACGACGACCCCCAGGTCGGCCGCATGATCGAGCGGGTGCTCCGCGGGTTCCGCGTCACCTTCGCGCAGAGCGCCACCGGCGCCCTCGGACGGATCCAGGCGGGCGGGGACTTCCAGGCGATCGTGTGCGACGTGCGCATGCCCGGCATGTCCGGGATCCAGTTCCACGACGAGCTGGCGCGGGTGGCGCCCGACCTGGCGCGGCGCATGGTTCTCCTGACGGGCGCGTGGGACGCGGCGATCGCGGCGTACGCCGATCGCGCGCAAGTGCCCTGGGTGCCGAAGCCGTTCGCGCCGGAGCAGCTCCGCGCTGCCGTGCGCCACGCGGCCCGGCAGACGCGCTGATCAAGGCGCGCCACAACCACCGCCTCCCGTCGAACCCGAAGGCTCGCCCGCCGCTCCGGCTCGCACCGGACGCGTGCCGCCGGCCGTACCGTCGGTGCGCCACGGGACGGGCCCGCTGCCATCGTCCCCTGAGAAGTACACCGCCTCGCTCGCCGGGTAGAGCCAGGGCACGGGCGCGACGAACCGGGCGAGGAGCACCGTGCCTGGCGCGGTGCCGTCGCTCCGCCACAGCCCCGGGCTCCCGCCGGCGTCGGCCACGAACAGGACCGACGCGCCGAGCGCCACCGGCCGGGCGAACGTCACGACGCCGGTGAGGAGCCGCCGCGTGCCCTCCGCGGTCCCGTCGGTCGCCCAGAGCGCCTGGCCGTCGCCGTCCCGCGCGACGAAGAACACCAGGTCTCCCGCCGGCACGAGATCGAACGGCTCGCCCCCCTCCGCTCCGGGCGCGAGCTCGACCACCCGTCGCGTTCCCGCCGCCGTGCCGTCCGTGCGCCAGAGCTCCACCCCTTGCGCGTCGCGCCCGGCGAAGAGCAGCGCGCCGCCGCGCGCCGCCGAGTCGCCC
>JAEZXM010000380.1 GCA_023419875.1 Pseudomonadota bacterium
GCTCCGGGCCGCCGGCACGGCCGCGCGCGGCGCCGACCTCTACACCACGCTCGAGCCCTGCGATCACTACGGGCGCACCCCGCCGTGCTCGCTCGCCGTCCTCGACGCCGGCGTCCGGCGCGTGTTCGTCGGGTCGCGCGATCCCAACCCCCTCGTCCACGGCCGCGGCGTGGCGCGCCTCCAGCGGAGCGGCGTCGAGGTGGTGGGCGGGGTGCTCGAGAAGGAGTGCGATCGGCTCAACGCCTCCTGGTTCACCTTCATCACCGCCGGCCGCCCGCACGTGACGCTCAAGGCGGCCGTGACGCTCGACGGCCGGATCGCCACCCGCACCGGCGACGCGCGCTGGGTCACCGGCCCCGAGGCGCGGGCCTGGGTCCACCGGCTGCGCGACCGAGTGGACGCGGTCCTCGTGGGCGCCGGCACGGCGCGAGCGGACGACCCGGCGCTGACGACGCGGCTCCCGGGCGGGCGCGGCCGCGATCCTCTCCGGGTGGTGCTCGACACCGATCTCCGGCTCCCGGCTCGGCTGCGGCTCTTCACGGAGCGCTCGGCGGCCCCCACGGTGGTCGCCCACGCCTCCGGCCGCCGCCGCACGCTCGGCGGCGCGGAGCTCCTCGCCTGCCGACGGGGCGGCGGCGGGGTGGACCTCGGAGACCTGCTCGCGAAGCTCGCGTCGCGCGGGGTGACGCACCTGCTCGTCGAGGGCGGAGCGACCGTTCACGCCGGGTTCCTGAGGCAAGGCCTGGTGGACGAGGTCGCGGTCCTCGTCGCCCCCAAGCTCCTCGGCTCGGACGGAATCCCGCTCCTCGCGGGGCCGGGTCCGGCGCGCATGGCCGAGGTTCTCCGTCTCGAGGACGTGGAGGTGGAGCGCCTCGGAGACGACGTGCTCGTGACCGGGCGCGTGCCGAAGCGCTCGCGGCGTCGGTTGGCGAAGGGCCGCACTCGGGGCTAGGATCCCGCGACCATGTTCACCGGGCTCGTCTCCGACATCGGCGTGGTGGAGCGCGTCGCCCCGCGGCAGGGCGGGGCGCGGCTCACGCTCCGTCCGGCCCGGCTCGTCGTCGACGATCTGGCGCCGGGGGAGAGCGTGGCGTGCTCGGGCGCGTGCCTCTCGGTGGTGGAGCGCGGCGGCGGACTGGTCTCGTTCGAGGCGGTGCCGGAGACGCTCGCGCGCACCACGCTGGGGAGCTGGCGGCCGGGGACGCGGGTGAACCTCGAGCGCGCGCTGGCGATCGGCGACCGGCTCGGTGGGCACCTCGTGCAGGGGCACGTGGACGCGGTGGGCCAGGTCCTCGCGCGGGCGCCGGAAGGGCAGGGGGCGCGCCTCGCCATCGGGCTCCCCGACTCGATCGCCCCGCTGGTCGCGGAGAAGGGGTCCATCGCGGTGGACGGGGTCTCGCTCACGGTGGCGGCGGTCGGGCCGGACCGCTTCGAGGTAGCACTCATCCCGGACACGCTCGCGCGCACCACCCTCGGCGACGCGGTACCGGGCACGCGGGTGAACCTCGAGGCCGACCTCGTGGCCCGTCACGTCGCCCGCCTCGTCCAGGCGGCGGGAGGGCCGGGAGCGCCGGCCTCCCGGCCGCTCCCGCACGAAGGCATCTCGGCCGCGGATCTCGCCGGGTGGGGCTACGCGCCGTGACCGGCCGTGCAGGGCAGGACGCCGCGATGGAGCGGGTGGAGCGGGCGCTGGCCGCGTTCCGGGCCGGCAAGATGGTGATCCTCACCGACGACGAGGGCCGGGAGAACGAGGGCGACCTGTGCCTCGCCGCGGAGAAGGTGACGCCGGCGGCGGTGAGCTTCATGGCGACGCACGGCCGCGGGCTCATCTGCCTCGCGCTCACCGAGGAGAAGGTCCGGGCGCTGGGCCTTCCGCTCATGGTGGAGGAGAACGCAAACACCTCCTCCTTCGGGACCGCCTTCACCGTGTCGATCGAGGCGCGCGTGGGCGTGACCACCGGCATCAGCGCCAAGGATCGCGCCCACACCATCCTCACCGCGGTGCGCGACGGCGCTCGGCCCGAGGACCTGGCCCGCCCCGGCCACGTCTTCCCCCTCCGCGCGCGCAAGGGCGGCGTGCTCGTCCGCGCCGGCCAGACGGAGGGGTCGGTGGATCTGGCGCGGCTCGCCGGGCTCACGCCCGCCGCGGTGATCTGCGAGGTGATGAACGAGGACGGCACGATGGCCCGCCGGCCCGAGCTCCAGAAGCTGGCCGGGGAGCACGGCCTGGCGCTCCTCTCGGTGGCGGACCTCATCGCCTACCGCATGCACAAGGACGTGCTGGTGCGCCGGGCCGCCGAGGCGCCGCTGCCCACCGCGTACGGGAAGTTCCGGGCCGTGGCCTACGAGAACGACGTGGACCCGTACCAGCACGTCGCGCTGGTCAAGGGGCGCTGGCGCGAGAACGAGGCGGTGCTGGTGCGGGTTCACTCGAAGTGCCTCACCGGCGACGTCTTCGGGAGCGCCCGCTGCGACTGCGGCCCGCAGCTCCACGCGGCGCTGCGGCAGATCGAGCGGGCGGGCAAGGGCGTGTTGCTCTACCTCGATCAGGAGGGCCGGGGCATCGGGCTCGCGAACAAGCTCAAGGCGTACGTGCTGCAGGACGAGGGCTACGACACCCTGGAGGCGAACGTCCGCCTCGGGTTCAAGCCGGACCTGCGGGACTACGGGATCGGCGCCCAGATCCTGCGCGACCTCGGCGTGCGCCGGATGCGCCTGCTCACCAACAACCCGAAGAAGATCGTCGGGCTCGAGGGGTATGGGCTCGAGGTGGCGGAGCGGGTGCCGCTGGAGCTGCCACCGACCGAGAAGAATCGCGCCTATCTCGCGACCAAGCGCGATCGGATGGGCCACCTGCTCACGCTGGCGCCGGCGCCGCGGGGCTCGCGCCGGTCCGCGTCCGCGGCCCGACGCACACCGCCCCGCCGGAAGCGAAAGGGAGGTAGATCGTGAACGTCTACGAAGGAAACTTGATCGCCACCGGCCTCAAGGCCGCGCTGGTCGTCTCGCGCTTCAACTCGCTCGTCACCGGCCAGCTCGAGGCAGGCGCGCTGGACGCGCTCCGCCGGCACGGCGTCAAGGACTCGGACCTCGACGTCTTCCGCTGCCCGGGCACGTTCGAGCTGCCGCCCTTGCTCGGCCGGGTGGCGGCGAGCGGCCGCTACGATCTGGTCGTCGCGCTCGGGGCGGTGATCCGCGGAGGCACGCCCCACTTCGACTACGTGGCCGCGGAGGCGACCAAGGGCGTCGCCCACGTCTCGCTCGAGGCGCCCTGCGCGGTCGGCCTCGGCATCCTCACCTGCGATACGATGGAGCAGGCGCTCGAGCGGGCCGGCGTGAAGGCCGGCAACAAGGGCGCCGAGGCGGCCGTCGCCGCCGTCGAGCAAGCCAACGTGCTGCGCGAGGCCGGTCGCCTCCCGCGGCGGACGGAGTGACCTTGACCGCACGGCGCACCCGAGCCCGAGAACGCGCGCTCCAGGCGCTCTACCAGATCGACGTCGCCGCCGAGGGGATCGACGACGCCCTGGCGGCGTTCTGGCGGAGCTTCGAGCCGGTGGAGCGCGAGGTGCGTGAGCTCGCCGAGGCGCTCGTCCGCGGGGTGGCGGCGCACCGCCACGAGGTGGACGAGGCCATCGAGAACGCCTCCGCCCACTGGCGGCTCGACCGGATGGCGCGGGTGGACCGGAACGTGCTGCGCCTCTCGGTCTACGAGCTCCTGCGGACGGACGTGCCGGTGAAGGTGGTGATCAACGAGGGCATCGAGCTGGGGAAGAAGTTCGGGTCGGAGAGCTCGGGCGCGTTCGTGAACGGGGTCCTGGACAAGATCGCGGCCGGTCTGGCGCCGGAGCGGAAGAACGCGTAGAGAACGTGGGGCGGGGGAAGTGATTCGGGCGCGATCGCGTGCTCGGGAAGCGAGGCGGTGGTGGCCCTGAAGATCGAGGTGGCGGAGCTGGGGCTCGCGGCGATCGACGCGCTCGACGTGGACGCGCTCGCGGTGTTCGTCGGCCCCGAGCGGCCGCTCCAGGGATTCGCCGGCTTTGTGGACTGGCGGATGTGTGGGGCGATCTCCCGCGCGATCCGCAACGGCTTCTTCCACGGAGGGGCCGAGGAGGCGCTGCTCCTCCCGTCCGGCGGCCGGGTCCGCGCGGGCCGGATCTTCTGCTTCGGCCTGCCCGAGGTCCCTCTCCAGGCGGATGCTTTCCTGCGCGCCGCCCGACAGGCGTGCGAGGCGGTCGCCCGGGCCGGCAGCGAGTCCTTCGCCATCACCATGCCGCCGTTCGCAGGCGAGCTCGCGCTCGCCGCGCGCCTGTGGATGGAGGCGAGCCTGGTCCGCCCGGTGAGCCGCCAGGTCCTGCTGGGCGAAGCGCGCGCCCTGCAGAAAGAGCTCGCGGCCGCGCGTGCCGAGCGGGGCGCGGACGTGGAGGTGGTGGTCCCACCTTCACGCGTGGAGATGCCGCGTCGGCCCCGCGCCTTGCCGCACGTGGGCGCCGTGATACGCTGACCGCGGGCCTTGCGCCCGTGCATGTCCGAACGCTCGCCCAAGGCCACCAGCGAGTTCGTCTCCGAGGCGCAGGAGAACATCGACGCGCTCGGTCGGGATCTGCTCCGGCTGGACCGAGGCGGCGACGACCCCGACCCGGAGCTCCTGAACCAGGTCTTCCGCGCGGCCCACACGCTCAAGGGTCTCTCCTCGATGTTCGGCGTGGAGCGGATGTCGAAGCTCGCCCACGCCCTCGAGGACCAGCTCGACGACGTGCGGATGGGCCGCCGGCCGCTCGACGCTGCCACCGTGGACCTGCTCCTCGAGGCGCCCGAGCTCTTCGCCCGGATCATCGCGGAGGAGTCGGAGGGCCGGCCCCCGGAGACGGTGGACGCCGCCGCCCGTCTCGCGGAGCGGCTCCGGGGCGGTGCGCGCGCCGGAAAGGCGAGCGCCGATCCGCTCGACGCGCTCGACCTGCCCCCGGCCGTCCGCGGCGTCCTCACCGAGTACGAGGAGCACCGGTTGCGGGCGAACGTCCAGAAGGGCGTGACCCTGCTGCGGGTGAAGGTCTCCTTTCCGCTCGAGGCGTTCGACCGCGAGCTCTCCGACCTCAATGCCCGCCTGAAGAGGCACGGCGAGGTGGTCTCGACGCTCCCCGCCTCCGAGCCCGGCGATTCCCAGACCATAGGCTTCGAGCTCCTCTACGCGTCGAGGGAGCCGGCCCCCGTCGTGAAGCTCGCCGCCGGCGAGGGCGCGGCGGTGGAGCCGATCCCGCTCCGGACCGGAGCCGACCCGGCGCGACCGACCGCCCTCCCGTCGGC